>JBPCXK010000239.1:0-3037 GCA_051008635.1 Gammaproteobacteria bacterium | reverse complement strand
CAAGCAAGGCGGACTTTTCCACGCCTTGTCCACGGCCGCGCGCCTCACACGCCGGCGTTGCGGGTGGGCAAGGGGTGGTAAAGTCCGCCGTTGAAGAGGCACATCTCTGGTTCCGGCTATGCCGGGTTAGGGTTTCGGGTGCGAGAGAATTGAGCCGTCCCTCAAGGGCTCGCACAAGAATAACTTCGCCTTTCTCGCCGCCCATCCATCGCCTCGAAGGTCTATACAGGCCGGCTATTCGTCCTCCTCTCGCCTTGCCGTACGCCCCCCCAGGCGCCGAGAAGCGCAAATATATGCTTGTGCGAGCCCCAAAACTAACAGGGATGCTGAAGCACCCCTGTCGGAAAATATGGCGGAGTGGACGGGACTCGAACCCGCGACCCCCGGCGTGACAGGCCGGTATTCTAACCAGCTGAACTACCACTCCGTGTTTCTGGTGGGTGCTGAGGGAGTCGAACCCCCGACTTTCGCCTTGTAAGGGCGACGCTCTACCAGCTGAGCTAAGCACCCGCGCGAGGGCGCGCTAGTTTACGGCATCCTTCAGCGCTTTGCCAGCCTTGAAGGCGGGCGCTTTGGACGCCGGAATACGAATCGCCTCGCCAGTGCGCGGATTGAACCCTGGACGCGCATTACGGTCTCTGACGAGGAATGTACCGAATCCCGCAATTGCTACCTGATCTCCACTCTTCAGCGTACCCGTGATTACTTCGATCACCGCGTCCATGACTCTGGACGCGTCCGCTTTGGACAGATCCGCTTTTTCAGCAATTGCATCGGTCAACTGTGATTTGTTCATTACGATTTGTTCTCTTTACTTTGCGATTGATTGACAGGGACAGGCTGAAACGCAGTGAAAGCAATTGCCCGCGGTAGCCTGAAGAACCCCCTACCCTTAAACCTGCCGACCACGCTGGTAACGCCGCGTTTCGGACAAGATCACCTCACCACGTTGGTTTCGGGCTATGGCGCCCCTCGATGAACCCCTGCTTTATACCAAGCGATTCTTCGACGTGTCAATAAAGCCTGACGTGGGCGAATCGCAAGCAGCCCTGCCCAAAAAATCAGGACAGACCTTCGCACTTCCCCAACAAAATAGTAACTTATCAATGATGTCTTATGTTCTCGTCCTTCTTTCCCTGTTCGCTTTTTTGTTTCGGCTGAACGTTGTCGACGTCAACCGCCGCCGCTTTCCCGCCGGGCTGCTGCTTGAGCGCGATATCGAGCACTTCGTCAAACCATCGCACAGGTTTTATGTCCAGCGCTTGTTTGATGTTCTTTGGTATCTCCGCCAAATCCTTTTCGTTCTCTGTGGGAATAATCACAGTCGCGATACCGCCGCGGTGTGCAGCGAGTAATTTTTCCTTCAGCCCGCCGATCGGCAGAACCTCTCCACGCAATGTTATCTCACCCGTCATCGCGACGTCGGCATGCACAGGAATGCCGGTAAGCGTGGACACCAGCGCCGTGCTCATACCGATGCCTGCGCTTGGCCCGTCCTTCGGCGTCGCACCCTCCGGCACGTGGACGTGAATGTCTTTGTCTTCATGGAACCCTTGCTCGATCGACAGGATTTCGGCCCGGCTCCTGACCACGGTCATGGCAGCCTGAATCGACTCCTGCATTACGTCGCCGAGTTGCCCTGTTTGAATCAGCTTGCCTTTACCCGGGACAACGGCGGCCTCTATGGTCAGCAGCTCGCCGCCAACTTCGGTCCAGGCGAGGCCAGTAGCCTGACCCACGCGATCCTCATCCTCGACCAGACCATAACGGAATCGACGCACGCCGAGATATCGGTTGAGGCTCTTGGGACCGATCGAGACCTTTTTGTCACGCGGTGTCAGCACCAGTGACTTGACCACCTTACGACAGATCTTGGAGATCTCGCGCTCGAGGTTCCGCACACCCGCCTCGCGTGTGTAGTAACGAATGATGTCGCGCACGGCGGTTTCACTGATGTACAGCTCTTCCTCTTTCAGGCCATTGTTCTTAATCTGCTTGGGAACCAAGTAGCGCTTGGCGATATTCGTTTTCTCATCTTCCGTATAGCCCGGCAAACGAATGACTTCCATACGGTCGAGCAACGGACTCGGGATATTCATTGTGTTGGCGGTCGCTACGAACATGACCTCTGACAAGTCGAATTCGACCTCGAGATAGTGATCGGCAAAGGTATGGTTCTGTTCCGGGTCTAATACCTCGAGCAACGCCGAGGCGGGGTCGCCGCGAAAATCCATCGCCATCTTGTCGATCTCGTCGAGCAGAAACAGCGGATTGCGCACCTCGACCTTGGACAGATTCTGAATGATCTTGCCCGGCAGAGAACCGATATAAGTCCGGCGATGGCCGCGAATTTCGGCCTCGTCGCGTATGCCGCCGAGCGACATGCGCGAGAACTTGCGACTCGTAGCACGCGCTATCGAGCGTCCCAAGGAAGTCTTGCCCACGCCCGGCGGGCCCACCAGACACAGGATAGGCCCCTTGAGCTTCTTGACGCGCTGCTGAACCGCGAGGTACTCGAGAATGCGTTCCTTGACCTTCTCGAGGCCGTAGTGGTCCTCTTCCAGCACCTGCTCTGCGGCGCCGAGATCGTGCCGCACGCGCGTGCGCTTTTTCCACGGCACGCTCACGAGCCAGTCGACGTAGTTGCGCACGACCGTGGCTTCCGCGGACATCGGTGACCTCATCTTGAGCTTGTTGAGCTCGTTAGTCGCCTTCTGCTTGGCCTCCTTGGACATGCCCACGGTTTCGATTTTTTGCGCCAGCTCCTCCATTTCGTTGGGTGCATCTTCCAGCTCGCCGAGCTCTTTTTGAATGGCCTTCATCTGCTCATTCAGATAGTACTCGCGCTGGCTTTTCTCCATCTGCTGCTTGACGCGGCCACGGATGCGCTTTTCGATCTGCAGGATGTCGAGCTCGCCTTCGATCAGATTCATCAGGTGCTCGAGCCGCTTGCGGACATCGTTGATCTCGAGAATTTTTTGCTTCTCGTCCAGCTTCAACGACATGTGCGCGGCTACCGTATCTGCGAGGCGCGCGG
>JBPCXK010000238.1:0-7326 GCA_051008635.1 Gammaproteobacteria bacterium | reverse complement strand
CGAGGCAGGCGAATAGCCGGCTATTTAACTGCCGAAGCAACGCCGCCACGCG
The DNA here is from genome assembly GCA_051008635.1 of Gammaproteobacteria bacterium. Taxonomy (GTDB): domain Bacteria; phylum Pseudomonadota; class Gammaproteobacteria; order JBPCXK01; family JBPCXK01; genus JBPCXK01. Next base: position 7,274 of record JBPCXK010000238.1, on the reverse strand, counting down.
CGATGGATAGACGTCGCACAGGGATGTGCAAGTGTCGCGGGCGCAGGACGCGCAGGAGCGACCGCCGAGAAATGTGGAGTTATTTCTGGCAGAGCCCTAACCCGGCATAGCCGGAACCAAAGATGTGTCTGTTCAACGGCGGACTTTACCACCCCTTGCCCACCGCAACGCCGGCGTGTGAGGCGCGCGGCCGTGGACAAGGCGTGGAAAAGTCCGCCTTGCTTGTGCGCGACCGCCGGTTCGAGAAATTCTTGGTATTTTTGTTCAAGATTTCAGTGGTAAGGTACTAAGGCGAGGAACAAGGACGGAGCCATCGACATCTCCACGTGCCGATACGCCAGCACAGCGTTTGCCGATAGCTTGTCAGGTAGTGACTTGCGCTGTAGTTGTAGTGATCATGGGGTGCGTTGTAAGTCCTGTCGCGTGAATGATCGCCACGGCTGCAACGAGATGGCGGCCTCTCAGCGTGCTCCGCTTTACCGAGTGCCGTACCTGGCATCGAAGTTGCTGTTGTTCTCTTTGATGCTTGTCTGGTTAGGCGATGTCCCTGCGGTTACGTACGAACTGCAGCCGGGTGAGAGCTTTGAAGCGGCGGTGGAAGATCTGCATCCAGGTGACGTGCTTATCGTGCATCCGGGTGTTTACGCTGACGAAGGACGCATCAGCATTACAGTGCGAGGCACGCAAGACAGGCCCGTTGTCATCAAGGCAGTTACCACAGGGACAAGGCCGCATATCGTCCGACATGCTGACGCCGAGCCGCAGAATACCATCAACATAGAAGGTGCTTCCTTCCTGACAATCCAGGGATTGGAAATCAGCAGCAATGGCGGTGATGGGGTGAATCTCAGCGGTAACCCAGCGCACATCGTATTGGAAGACCTGAATATCCACGATGTGGATGTGGGGGTAAATTTCCGCAGCGACATGCATCGAATCATTGTGCGCAGAAGCCACATATACAAAACCGGACAGCACGGTGGAACTGGCGAAGGCATATACGTCGGCTGTAACAATGCGAAGTGCGCCGTGAGCGATTCTCTGATAGAGAGCAACTGGATTCACAACACAGAGAACGGGTCGCAGGGCGATGGTATTGAAGTAAAGAATGGCTCACATTCGAATGCTGTTCGGAACAACGTCATTCACGATACCCGATATCCCTGTGTACTCCTCTACGGAACCGGTGGAAAACCACAGAACCTCGTGGAAGGTAATGTTATGTGGAACTGTGGCGAGACCGGTATGCAAGCCGCCGCGGATGCCGTAATTCGAAACAACATCGTTTTTGCGAACATGGCCAACGGCTTCATTTCGCATCCTCATCAAGACGTGAGTCCAGGCAACCTGCGGTTTGTCCATAACACCATAGTTGGGCACGCCGATTGTCTGGACATAAGAGACTGGGCGGGGAAGCGAGACATTATTTTCGCCAACAACGCAATCTATTGCGCACCTGGGACGCAAAGGATTGCTGATCTGACCGGTGTGGTGGCCGCAGGTAACGTCATCACGCCCCGCAGTATCGTAGTGCCCGCCGGACACAACGTGGTAGGGCGTTCCGCTGCTGACGATCTGATGGCCGCCGGTGTGCTGAACGCGTACCCAACGCCGAGCTCCAGGGTCATTGATGCTGGATCCCATGCCTATGCGCCAAAGACTGACTTTGATGGATACGCTCGCTGCGGCAAGCCTGATGCCGGAGCATACACCTGGGGGGCTCAGCGCAAGCCGGCGTGGGCCATAGGGCCCGGGTTCAAACGTGTCGCTGAAGTTTCGAGCCAACACTGCGGTTGCGCAGCGCAACCATAATGCAGCTACCAGCAGGCACAGGGACAGGTCGAACCCGGTTTGCCACGCTGGTCGACGCGCACGTGCATATCTATGATTGCTTCGACTTGTCGTTGCTTCTAGAGGCAGCGTGGAAAAATATGCAGCTTGCAGCAAATCAGTTGGGAGTGCCTGACTTGTTCGCGGGCGTGCTGATGTTGGCGGAGACCAGGCAGGATCACTGGTACGAGCGCGTTCGTCAATATGCTGAATGCGGGCAAGCATGTGACGGCTGGCGATTTGAGCAGTTGTCTGAGAATGATGTTGCGCTGCGTGCGAGGCGTGGCGATGACGAGCTGCTTATTGTTGCGGGCCGGCAGATTGTGACCGAAGAAGGATTGGAAGTGTTGGCGTTGGCTACCGACAAGATGTTGACCGATGGGCAGCCCGTAGCGGACGTTATTGAGCGGATTAGAGACGAGGGCGGCGTTGCCGTTATCCCGTGGGCGGTTGGCAAGTGGCTCGGGCAACGCGGAGAGATTGTGCACCGCTTGCTGAACGCAGCCACACGCTCGCCGTTTCTGTTAGGAGACAATGGCGGACGTCCCCTTTTTTGGCGTTATCCGTCGCATTTTAAGCATGCCCACGGCTTGAACATCAAGGTTCTGCCGGGCACCGATCCGCTACCGTTGCGGCATGACGCACAACGAGTGGGCAGTTATGGCTTTGTGCTGCGGCAGCGGTTGTCCGACGCTCGACCAGCGGACGACCTGCGGCGGCTTCTGCTACATCCGGAAGTCGATGTGGAAAAATATGGGGATCTGCAAGGTCCTTTCCGGTTCTTTCGAAACCAGCTGGGTTTGAGGATCCGCTGAGATGTTACCGTCAAGCTACTTGTAGGCACAGGGAAGAGTTCACGGCACACAATGCGCGTCCTCGTTCTTGCACCACATCCCTTCTATCAGGAGCGCGGAACACCTATTGCGGTGGACCTGTTGGTCCGCGCGCTGTGCGAGCGCGGGGACGAAGTGGATCTCTTGACTTTTCATGAAGGAAGCGACAGGCGTTACGAGGGGCTGCAGATACGCCGGATAAAACCGTTTTTTCGGATCACCGACGTACCACCTGGATTTTCGTGGAAGAAAATCGTTTGTGACGTACACCTGTTTGGGAAGTTCATCTCGCTGATGTTCCGCAACCGCTACCACGTCGTTCACGCCATAGAGGAGGCGGGCTTGATGGCGCTGGTCGTATGCCCATTGCGCCGTACACCCTATGTGTACGACATGGATTCGTCCATGACGACGCAAATCGTCGATAAGTTCACCCTGATGAGACCGTTGGAGAGAGTCCTGCGGTTCATGGAATCGCTACCGATGCGGTACGCCGACGCGGTCGTTCCAGTTTGCGATGCGCTCGCGCAGGAAGTGCATCTGTATCGAACGCAAAACGTTGTGGTTCTTAAAGACGTGTCTCTGCTCAACGGTTCGGGTAATGGGGGGAATGAGAAGCAGCTTCGTGATGAACTCGCACTGCGCGGCAAGATTGCAATGTATATTGGCAATCTCGAGGCCTACCAGGGGATAGACCTGATGTTGGAGAGCTTCGCCGCGGTTAGGGAAGTCAATCAGGACGTAGAGCTGATAGTGGTCGGCGGGGCGGATGCGGATATCGAGAAATACAAAGAACTCGCCGTAAATCTGCGTATCGGAAACTACGTTCACTTCCTTGGGAGACGACCCGTCAGCGAGCTCGGCTCGCTGACGGCGCAAGCCGATGTGTTGCTATCGCCGCGCGTTCAGGGCGTCAATACGCCGATGAAGATTTACAGTTACTTGCATTCGGGCACCGCGGTGTTGGCCACAGACTCTCCAACCCATACGCAGGTGATGGACGACCAGATTGCCATGTTGGCAAGGCCCGATCGGCTGGCCTTCGCAGACGCGATGGTGCATCTGCTGGATGACGATGCCAAGCGTACGCGGTTGGGCGTCAGGGCGCGTGCGTACATAGAGCGCGAGCACAGCTATGACACCTTCAGGCACAAGTTGCATGGCCTGTACAGTCAACTCGAGACCAGCAGTGTCTAGCCCGCAACAAGGTGTGACCCGTCCCGACCTGCCCTCACGGCTTGACGGTCTGCGTGAAAGATATGATCTCGTTGTAGTCGGCGGCGGTATCTACGGCGCCGCGCTGACCTGGGAGGCAACTTCGCGGGGTCTTGTAACGATTTTGTTGGACAAGGGTGATTTTGCCAGCGGCACTTCAGCCAACAGCCTGAAAGTCATTCACGGCGGCATCCGCTATTTGCAGGATTGGAATCTTGCCCGTGTCAGAGAGTCAAGCGGTGAGCGTAACGCCTTGCTAAGGATTGCGCCCCACCTGGTTCACCCGCTTGAATGTGTTATCCCGACGTACTCACAGCCCAGCAAGAGTCGCCTGGCGCTGGCCGCCGGCATCAAGGTCTACGATTTCGCCACGCGCGGGCAAGGCCGCGGTTTAGCGCCGGATAAACAGATCAAAGCGGGGCAGACCCTGTCGCGAGACGACCTGCGTGCAATTTGCCCGGACCTGGTCGGACCGGGCACAACCGGCGCCGCGCGCTGGTACGACGCCCAGGTATTCAATTCCGAACGTCTGGTCCTGGCGTTTATCATGACCGCAGTCCGGCAGGGCGCCCACGCTCACAATTACGTAACGGCAAAAGAGTATATCGTTGAGGACAGAACTGCGCGCGGCGTGCTGGCGCAAGACAGGTTTTCAGGTCGCCAGCACGAGATCATCGGCGACGCTATCGTCGACTGCACGGGCCCATGGGCGTTACGTGACACAACGTTTCGACGGTGGGTGGGTCCGGAGCAGGAGGCCAGATTGGCCAAAGCCATCAACCTGGTGGTCGACAGACAAGTTGCGGATTGCGCGTTGGGTGTGAAAACGACAGCTTCAGGCGATGGTCGACTGCTCTTTGTCACGCCCTGGCGGCACGGAAGCATCGTAGGCACCTGGTATTCAGCGCACGCAGGTTCGCCCGACGACTTATCGATCACCACAGATGAGCTCGCGCACTACCTTGCACAGATAAACGACGCGCTGCCGAGCCTGAATCTGACCGCCACCGATGTTACGTTTGCGCACGTCGGGATGTTGCCGGCCACACAGGGGCCGTCTGTGAGTGGTGAGCCGCCACTGTGCAAGAAGCCTGCACTGATGTGCGCGGAGGAACATGGCGGGCCTGCCGGGCTTTATGGCGTGCAGGGGGTCAAATACACGACGGCGCGGCGGGTCGCCCAGCAAGTGGTGGACAAGCTTGCCGGCAGGCTACACGGCAAGGTTTCACGTTCGTCCACGGCCACAGCGCCACTGTACGGCGGCGATGTTGGCGACTTCACCGCGTTTATGCGTCGCTGCCTTGCCCGCCATGGAAACAGCGTCGCCGAGCCAGCAATTCGGCGCCTGGCGAAGAACTACGGCAGCAATTTTGATCACATCATGGGCTACGCCGAACACGATCCAGCGCTGCTCGAATTGGTGCCGGGTACCGCTGATGTTATCAAGGCGGAGCTGTACTTCGGGCTCGACCATGAGATGGCGGTTACGCTTTCCGACGTGATTTTGCGCAGAACCGATATCGGATCGTTTTCGTTGCCCGCAACGGAGACTATCGACTACTGCGCTGAGCTGCTAAGGGACTATTGGGGGTCGGATCGCCAAACCAGAGCTGACAACAAGGATGGACTGTTGGCGTGTTATCCGGTCTGGGTGCGCGGTGAGAGCGAGCCGGAACAATACCTGGAGGCGGATATGGTTGGCGAAGAGATGCGTCAGTGAACAAGCGAAAGTGTGTTGCGGTGACCGGGGCAACCGGCTTTTTGGGGAGCCATCTCACAGAACGGTTGCTGAAGGACGGGTACAGTATCCGGGTTTTGGCCAGGAGTGAGGGCAAGGCGGCCGGCCTCGAGGGAAGGGTCGAGAAAGTCGTATGCGCCGACATCAATGACCGCAAAGCGATCGATGAGTTGGTGGCGGGCGCCGATACGGTCTTCCATCTGGTATCGAATTTTCGTACCGCAAGCGGTCCACCAGAGAGTTATCGTCGCATCAACGTCGATGGTACGCTGACGGTTCTGGAAGCCGCCAGCGCTGCGGGCGTGAAGCGGTTCGTTCACTGTTCGACGATTGGTGTTCACGGGCACGTAGAATCCACACCGGCGACTGAGGAGTCGCCATACAATCCGGGGGATCTTTACCAGGAGACCAAGACCGAGGCCGAGCGTCGGATTATCGCGTTCATGCCGCAGGCCGCGGACCTGGAGGTCGTGATCGTGCGGCCATGCTCCATGTATGGACCAGGGGATATGCGCATGCTGAAGATGTTCAAGATGCTGGCAAAACGACTGTTCTTTATCGTTGGGCCGTGCCGCGAGAATTTTCACGCCGTTTACATCGATGATGTCGTTGAAGGATTTATGCGCATACTGAATACACCGGATATCGGGGGGGAGACATTTATTATTGGCGGCCGGGAATACCTGCCCTTGAAGCAGTACATCGATCTGGCAGCCGAGGCAGTGGGTGCGCCTCCCCCGATTCTCAAGTTTCCTTACTGGTTCTTCTATTCGGCAGCGGTCGTTTGTGAAAGTTTGTGTGTGCCGCTGAGGATTGAACCACCGCTTCATCGCCGCAGGGTGCGGTTTTACCGTAACAACAGGGCGTTCTCCATAGCAAAGGCAAGCCACACCTTGGGTTACAGCCCGAAAGTCGAGTTGCGCGACGGCATGCGCAGCACAGTCGCGTGGTATCGCGAGAACGGCCACCTTGCCTGAGTCGATGAGGCCGGGGATGAACGCTGAGTTGAAGCAAGGCATAAAGGCCTGCCGGTCGTTCACGGACCTGCGCCGTCTACTTGCTGAAGTCGACTCCCGTTCTCTCGGTCCCCGTGATATCGACCTGATCTATCGCACCTTGCGCAAGTGTGAAGAAGACGCCGATCTCAAGCTCGCCTACCTGGGCAACCACACGCTTGACCCTTTCGCGAGATATGTCGCCGCGGCAGCGCTATCCGAAGGGATCATGGTCGACGAGTACATAGGTGCGTTTGGTCAGCATTATCAGGAAGTAGCCGATCCAGCCTCCGCGCTGGTGGCATTCGCGCCCGACGTGATCTTTCTGACGTTGTCGATGAAGGGACTGTCGCCTCAGATACGCTCGCAGTTCATGTCCTTGTCCAGGTCGGACCGGCAGCTCGAGCTACAGCGGATTCTCGATCACATGCGCGATTGGGTTGATGCCACCAAGCAGCGACTTCAGGGGACGATAGTGATTACCAACTGGCCACAACCTGCCAGCCCGCAGGCCGGCATCGCGGATGCGCAGTTGGACTTTGGGGAGTGTGAGTTCTATCTGGAATTGAACCTCCAGTTTCTGCGCGCATTCAAAGACGATCCGCGCGTCTACGTCTTTGATCTCGACCGGGCGCTGGCTCGCTGTGGCACCCACGATGCTTA
>JBPCXK010000237.1:0-8963 GCA_051008635.1 Gammaproteobacteria bacterium | reverse complement strand
GCCGCCGTTCCGACAGCATCGTCCTTTTCGCGCGGGAAGCGGCACCCGTCGCTGACTCCGATGCGGTTCGCACCCAGCGAACGGAAAGTGTCCAGCCCGCCGCCGCTGCAATCGGCGAGCGCGGGTTCTTCGTCGCTCTTGTTGCCGGCGATCATCACGTGATCGAGCACTACCTCCACATCTTCGCCGGTCACCGAAATCCCGCCCGTCAAACGCGATGCGTTGCCGCTTATCGTGGTGTAGCTCAGCGCCAGCGTGCAGCCACTGGTTTGCGAAAACATATGTATGCCGCCGCCCGTATTGCCCGTACGGTTACCACTGATGACGACTTTTTTCAGACTGATCTCGCCGACATCACGTAGAAACAACCCGCCACCCGAGAAGATCGCGGAGTTGTTGCGCAGCTCGCTACTGCTGATCTCCAGACTCGCGCCCGGACCATCGTAGAACGCGATCGCGCCACCCGTGAATCCGGTGTTGTCCGAGATAGCCACGCGCGTGAAACTGATGGCGCCGAACTCGCTGCGGATGCGCACCGCACCGCCCCAGCCGCCCTGGTTGTCGCGAATTTCCACATCGGCGACAGTCAAATCGCCGCCCTGATGATCGATGGCGCCCGCGCCCATTTGCGCCGAGCCGGAGCGGATGCGGTTCACCAGACTGAGGCCGTACAGCTGCACGCTTTCTGCCTCGGCAGTGATGGAAACGATCGGCTGTGGGTCTTGCCCGCCGCCATCGAGGACAGTGACGGCAGCGCCTGCGCCGCGCAACGTGAGACTCTTGTTTACGATCAACGCCTCGCCCCAGAGATTGATCGTGCCCGCCGCGATCTCGATGGTCGCATCCGGCGACGCCGCGTCGATGGCGCTCTGGATGGCGCAGTAGACATCGCCCGACCCATCCCCACATCCTGGCGCGTGCGGATCTACGCGCAATGCACCAGCCTGGCCCGGTTCTGGTCCGCTTACCAACGCTACGCCAAGAAACACCAGACTCAGGCCGCGGGACGCACTGCTTCGCGCGCGGTTCGCAGGCGGGCCTGGTGATGCGGCGAAAGAGGTATTCATGAAACCAGCATTTATTTCTTAAGAGATATGCAGGCCGGCCATTGTCCCCCCATAGCGGGGTATGACTGGGCGGTAATTCACTTAGAATGATGTAATTATGATGTATGAGCAAGGCCGTGCCGAACCTCACCGGACGTCGACCGGATGGACTACCTGCCCATATTTTTTGATGTAAAAGATCGGCGCTGCCTCGTCGTGGGCGGCGGTGAAATCGCTGCGCGCAAGGTGGCGCGGCTACGCAGCGCCAGGGCGAGCGTTCATGTGGTGGCGCCGGAACTCTGCCCGTCCCTTGCCAACGACGCCGCGCAAGGACTCATTGATCATTGGGAGCGGCGTTTTCATCCTGATGACCTGGCCGATTGTGCGCTGGTCGTCGCAGCCACGGATGACGCTGCGGTCAACCATGAGGTGTCTGAATCGGCGCGCGCGCGCGGTATTCCGGTAAACGTTGTCGATCAACCGGCGCTTTGCAGTTTTATCATGCCATCCATCATCGACCGTGCGCCTGTAATCGTCGCGGTGTCCTCGAGCGGGGCCTCGCCGGTGCTCGCGCGGCTGCTGCGCGCGCGTCTGGAAACGCTAATTCCGGCCGCTTATGGGCATTTGGCCGCGTTGGTCGAAACGTTCCGCACGCAGGTAAAAGCGCGCTTCGCCGTTGCAAACCACAGACGGCGTTTTTGGGAGGACGTACTGGACGGTCCCGTGGCGGAAATGGTTTTTGCGGGCAAGGATCAGGAGGCGCGCGACACGCTGGCTGAGGCGATACAGAATCGTTCTCAGGACGGTCGTCCGACGGGCGCGGTGTATCTGGTCGGCGCCGGTCCGGGCGACCCGGACTTATTGAGCTTCCGCGCCCTGCGTGTGATGCAGCAGGCCGATGTCGTCTTGTACGACCGCCTGGTAACAAAAGACATTCTCGATCTGGCCCGGCGCGACGCCGAACGAATTTACGTCGGCAAAAAACGCGCACAGCACGCGGTGCGGCAGGGTGAGATCAACCAAATGATGCTCGAGCTCGCGCAACAGGGTAACCGCGTGCTGCGCCTGAAGGGAGGAGATCCTTTCATCTTCGGCCGTGGCGGCGAGGAGATTGACAGCCTCAGCGCTCACGGCATACCGTTTCAGGTCGTACCGGGCATCACCGCGGCGTCGGGCTGCGCCGCCTACGCGGGTATACCACTCACGCATCGCGACTACGCGCAGTCTTGCGTGTTCGTGACCGGACAGCTGAAAAACGGTTCAATAGATCTGAACTGGCCGATGCTCGCGCAACCGCAGCAAACCATCGTGTGCTACATGGGGCTGGCCGGCATCGAGTTGTTGTGTAAAGAGCTCATCGCTCACGGGATGCCAGGCGAAATGCCGGCGGCGCTGATCGAGCAAGGCACCACGCGCAGGCAGCGCACGTTTGTCGGCACGTTGTCCACACTCGCGAGCAAGGTGCAGGACAGCGATGTGCACGCGCCAACGCTCATCATCATTGGTGACGTCGTACGCTTGCACGATAAACTGACCTGGTTCGAGCCTGAGGCTAAAGCCACAGGCGATGCTGACACAGCGCTTTGGAGCAACAGATGAGCTGCGCCGGTAGCGAGCCGTTCGCGCTGCGCGTGCTGGGCGACAGCATGGCGCCCGAGTTCGAGGACGGAGCGATCATCATCGTGGAACCGGGCCAGGTCGTCGAATCGGGATGCTATGTTGTCGCGCAATATGAAGGGGAATACGTGCTTCGCCGGTTGACTATCAACGGCGGCCGTTGGTTGCTCGAGGCTGTAAGCGATGCGTATCCCGGCGTGGAAATACCGGGCCCTGCGGCAATCAAGGGCCGAGTCATACAAAAGAGTGGCTCGCGCAATGCGCGCAAGCGGTATGTCTAAGCTTGCACCGGTGGCCGAATCGCACCTGACGCCAGGCAATGGCCGGCAGTCGCGTATAAACGAGGCGCTGTATCAGCGCTGGCGTGATTACAAGCTCGAACGATACGCGCAACACGTCGAAGACCTCGCCGTCGAAATTCGGGACCCTTGCGCGCTGACACGCGCGGAGCGCGAGGCGCTGGTCGAAAGGTGCCGCAGCGCTAACATGGCGATCTACGATTGCGGGCGCCGACGTGTGAGCAAAGAGATGATAGCTACGCTTGGAGCACAGCTCGGCCTCCACAAGCTCGACCCAAATCCAGGAGCAGACGCAGACCGGATCACGTCCCTGCAAGTAGGCGACAGGCGCCGCGGTGACGAGTACATCCCTTATACGAACCGCTCGCTCAACTGGCATACAGACGGTTACTACAATTCCCCATCGCGGCAGGTCCGTGCTTTTCTGATGCATTGCGTGCGGCCCGCAGCGCGCGGCGGCGCCAATGCATTCCTCGACACCGACATCGCTTACCTGTTGATGCGCGATCGCAATCCGGCTTACGTGGACGCCCTGTCTCATCCCTGGGCGCTTACCATACCGCCCAACACGAGAGGCGGCGTTGAAATACGTCCGGCGCGGACCGGGCCGGTTTTTTCCGTCGATGATGACAACACCTGCCTGCACATGCGTTATACCGCGCGCAGACAAAACGCGCATTGGCGCGAGGATGCCGTCACGCGCGCCGCCACCGGCTTTCTGGAGTTATTGCTTAACACCGGGTCAGAATATGTGCTCGAGCACCGCCTGGAAGCGGGTCAGGGAGTGATATGCAATAATGTTTTGCATCGCAGAACGACCTTTCAGGACGATCGCGAGCCTGGCCACGGCAGGCTATTGTACCGGGCGAGGTATCATGACCGGATAAGGGATACGAATTGCACAACGGGTGCCGTGATGTGGAGCGGTGGCCATGCTCTGGCTTAGCGAAGTGCTCCTGCAACACCACGAGCTGGAATCATTCGCGGAGCTGGTCAACGTTATTCAGCAAGCGGCCGGTCGGGGCGAAATGTTTTTCCGTATGGACATCAGACCATCGTTCCCGGACACGCCAGGAGATTGGGAAGACCGGCTGGAGGCGGCCTTTACTACACCGATCAAGCCGGCCGCACAGCAAGCGGAAGGTGGGTGAAAGCAGATGTTCTGGCGGGAACCCGGGGATAAGCGCGCTCATACGGTGCCGGGCGATGTTGTCGACCTCGCCTTCAGAATCCGTTGCCCGACCCTGCCCCTGGACCACGCCTACGCGCTGTCAGCGGCGATGCTGGAAGTTCTACCGTGGCTGGACAGCGAGCCGGATGCCGGCATTCACTCCGTTCACGGCGCAGCATCTGGAAACGGATGGCAACGCCCGGAAGGCAATGATGAAGTATTGCATCTACCGAAGCGCACCCGGCTCTATCTTCGATTGCCCGGCCATCGGCTGGCTGACGCTGGAGCCCTGTGCGGCGAGACACTCGACATAAACGGTCACGAGATGGCTATCGGCGAAAGCACGGTTCGACCGCTTGGCGCGGCGAGTACACTGTTCGCACGTCACGTCGCAGTCGCCACCACCGGCGGTGACGAGCAGGAAGTCATGTCGCAGCTCGCCGCACAGCTGAGCGAGATCGAAATAGCAGTGCGCAAACTCATGTGTGGCATGCCGCATTGCATCGCAACGCCGCACGGCGACATAGCGACGAGAAGCGTGATGGTCGCGGAGCTCGATTTGCAGGACGCAGTCACGCTCCAGCAAAAAGGTCTGGGTCCGCACCGAACCGTGGGTTGCGGGCTTTTCCTGCCACACAAAAGCATTGCCGCCACTGGCGGCGCGCAGAGTTGAAGAACGGAGTTTGTCCAGCGATGACGAAAAAGCAAAAGCTGATCAAGCAAATGCTCGAGCTGCAAGCCCGGTTCAGCGAGTACGAACGCAAGCACGGTCTCAATCCCTCCGACTACTATGACCCGCCGGCGGACCATCCGCTGTCTGACTACCGGGAACAGTACGACGCACTCGCGAAGCAGCTCGTCGACCTCGCTCATGAGGAGAAGGGTTCTCACCGCTAGCCCGCATTTCTCACCACGATGACGGCGCTGGCTTGATCTTTGATTCCACAACGCATTTTCTTCTTCTCGGAAATACGACCTGTATTCCTCGTTTCAGAAGATGCCTTGTGAAATCAAATCTCTACGCGATCATCTCGCCCCCGCGGTGAGATATGCGGGCTAGCGCGCACCTGCTCGATGACCCATCACGTCACGCTCCTGCCGAGCCAACATCAGTTTCTCGTCGAATCCACGGACACGCTGCTCGACGCGGCCCTGCGTAGCGGTATCGCCGTCGACTACGGCTGCAGCAACGGCTCGTGCGGCGCGTGCAAGGTGAAGTTGGAATCGGGCGAGATCAAACGCGTCCGTCACCACGACTACGCGCTGCGCGAGGCACAAAGAAGCGGGGGTTACTTCCTGCTCTGCGCGTACACCGCCGCTTGCGATCTCGTCCTGGAGACGGTTGAGGCCGAAAGCTCGGCCGACATCCCGTGGCAGGAAATCACCGCCAGACTCAAAAAAATAGAAGAGCTCGCCGATGATATCGCGCTGTTACGCGTGCAGACGCCGCGCACGGACAGACTTCGTTTCCTGGCAGGTCAGCAGATCGAGCTGGAGCTCGGGAACGGGATTGCCCGAACTTACCCGATTGCAAGCTGCCCCTGCGACGACCGCAACATCGAGTTTCACATCCGCCGAGTGGCGGACGAGCCATTCAGCGAGCACGCTTTCAGTGGTCTGCGCAAAGGCGACGCGATAACGCTACGGGGACCGTCAGGACGGTTCTGCCTTGACCACGAAAGTTCGCGGCCACTGGTCTTTATCGCTTTCGATACTGGATTCGCGCCGGTCAAAAGCCTGATCGAGGAAGCCATCAACATCGACTTCGACCAAAGCATACACTTGTATTGGCTCGCCGCGGACAGCGCAGACCGCTACCTGCACAACCTGGCGCGTTCCTGGTCGGATGCGTTCGGCAACATCGTCTACCGGCCGCTGACCGTGTCGCACACCTCGCGTGAGGAAGTGGAGCGCGCGTTGAGCACAGTCAAACCGGATTTTCGTGAAAGCGACGTGTACATCGCCGGCCCTGAACCGGCGATCAAACTGGCGGAGCAGTTTTGCCTGCGCCACGGCGCAACGACAGAGCGGCTTTTGACTCAGGCCACGCCCTGACCCGCGAGATAGCCAGGAGAACGCGAAAACGCGAAAGGACATAGCCCAAGTCAAAGCGCTGCTCGGGATTCTACTGGAAGATCGACCAGATGAGCTGGAACTCGCATGGCGGGATTTAGCCGCCAGAGGCAGAGGCTGGACTAACCCTGCCCAGCGGACACTTGCAAAATTCCCTGAGCCGCTGCGGGAAGCGTTCATTGCTTAGCGCTCGGGCGCGTGGTCAGCCGCCCTGTCGCACACCTTCTCCGTTAGCGGCATTGCCGTCGTCCAGCACACCCGCCTCGCCGGCTGTTATGAACAGTCTACTGGTCTATATCATCTACTGGCTCGATGATGCCGCAGGCTGCTCTGGCGCCGCCCGCGCAGCCTGCCACCTCGCCTTCAGGGCAGTAGCTGTCGGGGTTAACGTGGATAATAAAAGCGCTGCCGTCGTCATCGAACAGACTCAACGGGCCTGGCGACAGCGTCACTCGCGTGGTGATTGTGTCCAAACGCCCCCTACCCTTGCGGCCGCGTGCTTTGATGTTGATCAAATCGCCCGAATGATAGGGGTGGTTGGCGTCTGGATTGGTTTCGCCGAAATTACCCGGATCGAAATGGCCGCCGGCGGCGCCGCAGGGTTCGCAGGCCGCCGTTTCATGGATGTGTACGGCGTGCTTACCCGATGCCAAACCTGCTACTTTGATGTTGATCCGCACCTTTTTGACACCTTCGTCTGTCGCCTCCTCGATCAGAAAAGCCCTGCCTTTTACTTCGCTATCAGTGCAGCTCTGGATACGGGCGACCGCCATGACCAGGTCGTCCCTATCGCTGTTATCAGCATATGCCGCGCCGACGCTGAACAGAGCCATGGCCGTAGACATCGTTACGGATTTGAACAACATAGTGTGCATACTGCAATCTCCTGGTTTGTTTGAAAGCCCTATGGGATACGTCCAAGTATTCGACGATAGTGCTCGTGTGCCAGGTCAAGTAACTGGGATATTTATCCCAATTTGTATACTAACCCGCAGATACCGCTTGTCCAGTAAGTACGAGGAGCCGGCAGACTGATCGGCGCGATTGAACAGATGGCTGGCACAGTGTTGTTTCCCTTTCTAAACCGGAATCCGGGCGCGGTTTTATCTCCGAATATCAGGTTGCCGGATTGCGGTAAGTGCTGAGCGAGTGTGAGAAGGCGAGAGTAGTTGTTTTTCCCATTTGCTCGGCGCTGAGAGCACAGAGCATTATCGCGAACGCTGCGCCATAATCATTGGCGTCAACAACTGAAGCGGCCCGCCACGGTGGCTGCCGTGCGGGCCGGTGGCTGGTGCAACTGCGGTATAAGACATCGCTGACCAGCGAGCAATACGCAAACCGCAAAGCCTGGTGTGAGGCAAGTCTTGGGTGCTGTCCAGTGCGTTCTGACTGATCCGATGGGGTGAAATACCCGCAAGCGAAAAACAGACTACTCCGAACTCAACGTCGGATAGGCCTCCGTATACACCCAATCATTGGCCTTTGCCGGTACATGGCAACCCAGACAGTCGTTTTCGTAATTCGTCGCGACGTTTTTGGCTCTGTCGTCGGGCTTGAATAACGCCCAACCCCAGCCGTCACCCCATAGTGTATGGTCGGCGAAACGACCTTTGGCGTCCTTGATCATCACAAACCACTGTTTGAGACCGTTGGTCGCGTGGCTGATGCCCTGCCCGGTGCTGTAGTCCGCTGACCTGAACGCCCGCAGTTCCTTCACGAGCGTGGCGCCATCCGGGAATCGCCCCGTCTTGCGAAACGCCTCCACTGTCGCCTTCTCGGTGTACACGTCATGGAAACCACTGGCGCCGCCGTCAGGCACAAACCAGGATCCCAGCGCGCCGCTGGAGCAGATCGCCGAGACCGTCGGGTTTGGGTCGGCAAGAACCCTGAGCAGGGCATTTCAGCGCCACTACGGCCTGCCCTGTGTCTCACCCCGGTATTCGACCGCCATCTCGGCGGCATCGGCACGCGATTGCACACGGAGCCATTCACGCCAATGATATAATGTCGGCAGAAACACAACCACGGAAACCGGTCGATGGCGGCGATACCACACAAACTATGTGACGCGCTGCGTAAAGCCAATGTCGATGAACAACTGGCATTGGCTGCGGCCGAGGAAGTTGCGACCACCGACGAGTTCGCCACCAAGGACTACATTGCCCTGCAACTCACTGAGTTCCGATCCGAGATCCGCGCAATGCTCAACGAGCACATACGCTACATGACCCGCGTTTACGTCGGCACAATGCTTGCCCTGACCGCGATATTCGGACTGATCGTCAAGGTGCTCTGACAGGTGGACCACCGTTTTCGTGCTTGTTGTTGGCAAATGCGTATAAGGGGGCTCTGACTCAGCATCGGCTTGCTGACGTTGCCATCGCTCACATCACCCGGTATTGTTGCCTGACTGCGTCTCCTGCCAGACTTCCAGGCGCAGCGGCCACGCCGCAGTCTGCAATTCACCCGATCTCACTGTAGCCACTTTCATGCCATCCTGGGCTGGCAGCCCGGCGCAAACAGGCCATCGGTTCTTCCTGAGGCTTGCACACCCAGCGAATGCCTGCCGTAAACTGCTCGTGCGCGGGCGAGCGTCCGGTCGTGCCCGAATCACCCCCTGTATGTCCGCGTCCCGCTGTCGCTACGCCAGGTTGAAGATCTCCTCCATGAGCGAGGCATCGACATCAGCTACGAGACGGTGCGCGCCTGGTGGAACCGATTCGGCCCTGTCTTTGCCGCGGAGATCACAAAGCAGCG
>JBPCXK010000236.1:0-8976 GCA_051008635.1 Gammaproteobacteria bacterium | reverse complement strand
CATGAGCGCAGCCGCCAACAACAACCGCGTCGCCGTTGTCGGTGGCGCGCGCACACCCTTCGTAAAGTCCGGCTCCACATTCAAAAACCACACGGCCCTGGATCTCGGCGTGCACGCTATCGATGGTTTGCTTGCCAAACAGAATCTCGACCCTGAGCTCGTCGATGAACTGATGTTTGGCATCGTGGTCGCAGACTCGCGCATCCCGCAATTCGCGCGCGAGGTGAACTTTGCCAGCCGCCTGCCCGCGCGCACCCGCGCTTTGACGCTCGCCGACAACTGCATCACGGGCATCTCGGCGATGGCGGTGGTGCATCAATCCATAAGCAGCGGGCGCGCGGAGATCGGAATCGCCGGCGGCGTGGAGTCGATGTCGAATCCTACGCTCGCATTCAGTCGTCGAGCGGCTCGCAAGTTTCTGGACGCGGCAGCGGCAAAGACGTTTGGGGACAAGGTCAAACTGCTCGGCCGGTTACGCCCGTCCGACTTCAAGCCCCACGCGCCCGGCATTGCCGAGCCGTCGACGGGATTGTCCATGGGTGAACACACGGAGCTGATGGTCAAGGAATGGGAAATTCCGCGTGAGGAGCAGGACGAGGTCGCCTACCGCAGCCACATGAACGCGCACGCGGCCTCCACGGATGGGCGTCTGCCGGCCGAAATCCATCCGCTGGACGGCATTGGTGCTGATCTGCTGGTCCGCGCCGATACAAGTATGGACAAACTCGCGAAGTTGTCGCCGGTGTTCGATCGCACCAACACCGGATCCATCACGGCTGGTAATTCCAGCCCGTTGACCGACGGTGCGGCCGCGATCTTGCTCATGTCCGAGGCGCGCGCCACCAAAGAGGGCTGCGAGCCACTCGCGTTTATCAGAGACTTCGAGTTTGCCGCCATCGACCCCAAAGACGGGTTACTGATGGGGCCGGCTATCGCCGTGCCGCGCCTGCTGCGCCGAACCAACACGGATCTCGCTGCGTTTGATGTTGTCGAAATGCATGAGGCCTTCGCCGGACAGTTACTGTGCAACCTCAAGGCATGGAAACAAGGCTGGAAAGAACCGGCGATCGGTGAAGTAGACAAGGATAAGCTCAACCCGCTCGGCAGCTCCATCGCCGTTGGGCACCCGTTCGCGGCTACGGGCGCCAGGATCGCAACCACGCTCGCCAACGAGATGCAGCGCCGCGATGCGAAATCCGGATTGATCAGTGTCTGCGGTGCGGGGGCTACGGCTGCGGCGATGATTCTCGAACGAGACTAGAAGTACATTGTAGGAGCGGTTTCAGCCGCGAATAAATTATTGTTATGCAGGCGAACGCATCGCGGCTGAAGCCGCTCCTACACGTGTCGATGGACTTTGCGATACTCTCTGAAGCCGCTCCTACGAAAATCGTGTAGTGGCTTCCGCAAAGGTTAACCGAAGCTGCTCCCACAATCCCATGCCAAGGGCCGCTGCGTGGACGGTCCGTGTTATCGTTGCCCGCTAACTTGACAGCCAAGCTTATGGTTCATGTTTTGGTCCGTGGGGCACGAGTGACGCGCCGACTGCTAACGGTGTTGTGCGCTTGTGCGCTGCCTGTGGCTATGGCTCAAGGCCTGCCGCCGGCGCCGGTGGTGGTGGCACAGGCCGTGCAGCAAGAACTTGCGCCTGTCGCCTGGTTTCCAGGTCAGGTCATCAGCCGAAACGATGCGCGCCTCGCGGCCGAAGTGCAGGGCCGCGTCGTATGGGTTGCCGAAGTGGGCGACGTGATCGATCAGGGCGAACCGGTCGCGCGCCTCGACGATACCCTGCTCAAGGAAACGCTGATCGAAAACGAGTCCGCCGTGGCCCGAGAGCAGGCGCGGTTGAGTCTCTACGTCAAGGAGGTGAGGCGGCTTTCATCACTGGTCAAACAGAACAACGCCGCGCGCAATAGTCTGGACGAGGCGATCTCGAACCGCGCGGTTTCGCGTAGCGAGATCGCTGCCGCCAGAGCCCGGGTTATGCAAGTGCGGGAACGTCTGGCGCGGGCGAGGATTTTGGCGCCGTTCACCGGCGTGGTGACACAGCGTCTCGTGCAGCTCGGCGAGTGGGCGGACAGCGGAGATGCTGTCGTACGGTTGGTCGATTCGAAGACACTCGAGGTGCAGACGCAGGTCCCGGCGACCAACCTGGCTTATGTCACACCTGGCCAGTCGTTGCGGCTCAAGGGAAATCCCAAGGAAGACACCGCCGAGGTGCGCGCCATTGTCCCGGTCGGGGACGACCGTTCACGTCTGTTCGAGTTGCGGCTGATAACGGATCAGGCAATCTGGTCCGCGGGGGAGCTGCTGCGCGTCGCGGTGCCGACGGACACGGCGCGCGAAGTAATTACCGTCCCACGCGACGCGCTGGTGCTGAGACGCGAGGGCACGATCGTCTATCGCATCAAGGACGACGATACCGCCGAGCCGGTCGCGGTGGCGACCGGCATCGCTGACGGCCTGGTGATCGCGGTGAGCGGCTCGTTGCAGCCAGGTGACCGCGTCGTCGTGCGCGGCGGTGAGCGGCTGCGGCCGGGGCAGCAGGTCAAGATCATTCCGGCCAACGGTACGCAGTGAGCTGGACCAGACAGGCGCTCGATAATCCGGTCGCGGCATTTGTCGCCGTGTTGCTGGCCGTGCTGCTCGGTGTCATCAGTCTGTCCCGGCTGCCGATTCAGTTGACGCCCGAAGTCGAGAAACCCGAGATCACGATTTCCACAACCTGGCGCGCGGCCGCACCCGAAGAGGTCGAAGCAGAGATCATCGAACCGCAGGAGAAGGTGTTGCGTGGCCTGCCGGGTATGACGCAGTTGCTCTCGCGCGCCGAGCGCGGCCGGGGCGAGATCACTGTCACGTTTGCGGTTGGCTCCGAGTTGCAGCGCGGCTTGGTGGAAGTTCTGAACCGGCTGAACCGGGTGGAGCGCTATCCCGACGATGCCGACGAGCCTGTGCTCAGCACCGTGGGTGGCCGCAGCCGTGCGGTAGCGTGGTTTATCGTCAAGCCACTGCCGGGCAACGATGCCGACATCGCCAGCTATCAGGATTATCTCGAAGAAGTCGCGCAGACGCGCTTCGAACGCATACCGGGAGTCGCTCTTTCCGAGACCCGCGGCGGGCGTGAGCGCGAAGTCCGCGTCACCATTGATCCATACAGGGCCGCGAGTCTGGGCGTGGAGTTGCCGCGCGCCGCGGATCTGATCGGCGGCAACGAAGACGTTTCCGGCGGTACGGCCGACGTCGGCAAGCGGCGCTACACGATACGTTTCGCCGGCGCGTTCGACGCGCGGGAGTTTGGCGAGATGGTGTTGGAGTGGCGCGAGGGCCGGCCGATATTGCTACGCGATATCGCGGATATCGATGTGCGCATGGTCGATCGAAAAGGATTTGTGATCACGCAGGGTGAGTTGGCAATGGCGCTCAACGCCCACCGCGAATCGGGCGTGAATGTGTTGCAAGTGATGGGAGGCATCAAGGGGGCGGTCGAAGAGCTGCGCGAGGGGCCGTTCAAGCGCGCGCAGTTGTCCATCGAGCAGGTTTACGATGAGACGATCTACATCGACCGCGCCATCGAGATGCTGCGCAATAATCTCGCGCTCGGCATTCTGTTGGCCATCGGCGTGTTGTGGTGGTTTTTGCGCCGCTTCCGCGCGACGTTGATGGTTGCCGTTGCGATTCCGTTGTGTCTGATGGTGACCTTCATTCTGATGGATCTCACCGGGCGCACGCTCAATGTCATTTCTCTCGCCGGGATGGCGTTCGCCGTGGGTATGGTGCTGGATGCGGGCATCGTCGTGCTCGAGAACATTGTGCGCTTGCGCGAACAAGGCGAGGAACCCATGGCGGCGTCATTTGAGGGCGCCGGACAGGTGCGCGGCGCGCTGATCGCGTCCACGGCGACCAACGTGGCGATTTTTCTGCCCGTGCTGTTTCTGGAGGACGAGGCCGGGCAGTTGTTTGCCGATCTGGCGCTGGCGATTGCGGTATCAGTTTCGGCATCCTTGATCGTTGCGTTGACCATCACGCCGACCGCAGCCAAGGTCTGGTTACGCAATTTGCGATTGCGCGATCCACACGCGCATTGGTGGAGCGGCGCCACGCGCGGAATTATGACCGTTACCAATACGGCCCGGCTGCGTGCGCTGTGGATCGTGCTGCTGGTGTCGGTATCCGTGGGTGTAACTTATATTTTGCTGCCGAAAGCGGATTATCTGCCGGAGGGCAATCGTAATCTCGTGTTCGCCTTCGTGTTGCCTCCGCCGGGCGCCAACATGGATCAGATCGAAAAGGAGATGGGGCAGGTCATCGCGCAGCGTATCGAGCCCTATCTAAATGGCGAGCAGGAGCCGCGTATCAAGCACTATTTCTTCGTTGCCGTCGCGCAGGGTGTGTTCATGGGCGCGCGTGCCGAAGATCCCAGGCGTATCGACGAGCTGGTGCCGCTGGTTAACTCGATCGTGCAGGGTTTCCCGGACACCCTGGCGTTTGCCAAGAAGCTTGCGCTGTTTGGCGGTTTCGGCGAGGGGCGCACCATTGACGTGAACATACAGGGCCGGGATATCGCCAGTTTATTGGAGGCTGCGCGTACTGGTTTCGGCGTTATCTCCCAAGCCATGCCTGGCGCGCGTGTGCGCCCGCTGCCGGGCCTGCAGCTTGCCGAGCCCGAGCTACGTTTGCTGCCCAACGAGCAACGCATTGCCGAGGCCGGATGGAACCGCGGCGTCATGTCGCGGGTGGCGCGCACCTTGGGTGAAGGTTTGTTCGTCGGCGACTATTTCGATGGAGAGGACCGTCTCGACATCATCGCGCGCATCGATCCCTGGCAAACTCCGGAAGATCTGGCTGCGGTACCGCTTGCCACACCGAACTCGGGCGTATTGCCGGTCAGCGAGCTGATGCGTGTGCAGCGCACCGCGGGGCCGGATCAGATCCGCCGGCTCGATCGCCGGCGCACGGTCACCCTGCAAGTAACACCACCTCCGAACGTTTCGCTCGAGGTGGCCCTCGATACGCTTAAGCGTGAGGTCGCGCCCATCATCGAGACGCAGTTGCCGGCCGACGGTGTGATTCGCTACAGCGGCACCGCCGACAAGCTCACGACGGCGCTCACCAGCATGGGTGGGAGTTTTCTGCTCGCCATCGTGATCCTCTATTTACTGATGAGCGCGTTGTTCCGATCGTTTGTAGACAGTCTGCTGGTGGTGCTGGCCCTGCCGCTCGCCACTGTAGGCGGCGTGGTCGCGTTGTGGTTAATCAACATGGTTTCGTTCCAGCCTATGGATTTGCTGACCATGATCGGGTTCATCATCTTGCTGGGCCTGGTCGTTAATAACGCGATCCTGCTGGTGTATCAGACACGCACCGCCGAGCGCGAGGGCCGGCCGCGGCGTGACGCGGTGGAGCAGGCCGTGCGGCTGCGCCTGAGGCCGATCCTGATGGGCACAATGACAAGCATTTTCGGCATGTTGCCGTTGCTGCTGGTGCCCGGGGCGGGAACCGAGCTGTATCGCGGGCTGGCGGGTGTGATCGTCGGTGGTATGGCGGTAAGCACCGCATTTACGCTTTTGTTGTTGCCAAGTCTGCTGCGTATGGGTGAGAGCAGGCATGAGCCATCGGCAGCTCCGATGTTGATCGGGGCGCCACGATAGGAATGCAGAATTGGAACTATTTGTTGGAAATGCTGACAAAGTTGTGGCGCCGTGACATCATCCGTTGTTAGCATTGATGACTAACTGATCTGCCAGTGATCCAGCAGAATATGTAAACCCGCTAATACCGGGAGCAACCTTGAGAGCGCTGGTCTGTCTCCCGCGAAGAACACCGGTTCACAGAACGGAGTGTTTCAATAGCCGTGTCTTCAATACTGGCATGTGAATTGCCCGCGTGGCGTCAGTTGACATTTTTTCGTGATACATCTCTAGAATTTGGGCTGCGGGGCTGGAACTATCGTTCGAGAAACTGGATACTAATCAGATAGATGTATGTTGCACAGTCGTCAGAGGCTTACTCGGCATCAGGCGATCGCCGCAACCGAAGTTACAGTTCTTCAACGCGGCAGGAGCCAGCGTCAGCTTAGCCAAATAGCTACGTGTTCCAGCGCAGACTGAGGGAATGCTTTCCCCGAAGCGCTGGTCTGACATTATTATGGCTTGTATTCTTTTACATACGGGATCTCAGCCAGGCCGAGGCCTGAGGCTCGCAGCAGGATTTACAGTCTGGGCGCCGAGCCCACGATTGATTACAAGGACGTTCTGAATGGAGTCAAAAGACAGTCAGTTGCCGCCACTGAGCCCGGTCTGCGGTCAGGCGGTAATGGAAGAGGCCATAGCCGCGGTTGCGAAATCGGTCCACAGCCCGGCCGGTGTGCTGTGCGCAGTAGACGACGGCGGTGATTTCGCACCGGTCTCATGCTGGAATATGTCGCTGCCAGACAGCGTCGGGTCACGCATGGACAACGACGGCATGCCCGGCTCGGATAGGGTGGCAGAATATTTATCGCTTCGGCGCTGTGTCGTCGAGCTGGATAAGGATTGTCCATCTGTGAGCCAGATCAGGAAATCGAGTCTGATCAGCGAGCTGTGCGGTTTTTTTGACGCCTGGTTGCTGGTGCCTTTGCTGTACCGCAAGACGCTATTTGGCTTCTTCATACTCGGGAGGCCCGAGACGCCCTTGACACTCACTGAAGCGGCTAAAGAGCTGCTCGTTGCAATTGGACACGGTCTCGCGCCTTACCTTTCTCAGTATCGGACTGTCAAAAAAACCGACGAACGCGCTGGGGTTACCGACTGTATCGACATTTCGACATTTATTGTCCACGATCTGAAAAATATAATGGGCCAACTCGCACTGATACCGAAAAATGCGGAGCGGCATGCCCACAATCCCCTGTTTTTCGTGGATGTCATGCGCACTGTAGAAAACGCGGTGAAAAAAATAGGGAAGGTAACAGAATATATTCGAAAGGGCCTTTATCCGCATGATTTGCGTAGAGTTAAAACTGGGGACATTGTCAGAACGGCGGTCGGAGTCTGGGCGGTTCGTGCTCCAAGCCCCGAGCTGGAGGTGCTGGACAGTGAGTCCTGGGTACGAGCGGACCCCGGGAAACTGGTCACAGCCATTGGCAATATTCTACAGAATGCACAAGAAGCGTCCGACTATGATGGCGCTGTAAAAGTAACGATACGGAGAAAGTTGGGTATGGTGGCGATAGAGGTTAGAGACAGTGGTTGTGGGATGGATGAGGTGTTCATTGGAGAGCGGCTCTTCCAGCCCTATGAGACGACCAAGCCCGTGACAGGCATGGGCATTGGGGCCTACCAGGCGCGCGAGTTCATTCGCGAAATTGGGGGCGACATTGAAGTGGAGAGCGAGCCTGGCGGCGGTACCTTGTTCCGCATTTCGCTCCCCCTTGCCGACGCAAGCGAGGATCTGGCATTTAACTACACGGAGGTAATGGCATGACCGCGTCACAAAAGAAACTGCTTATTATTGAGGACGACTCTGGTTTGCAGAGCCAAATGAAATGGTCGTTCCCTGACTATGAGCTGATCACGGCCACCCGCCGTTCGGACGCGCTGGCCGAGCTTAGGCGCCACGAGCCGCCGGTGATTTTGTTGAATCTCGGCCTGCCGCCGGATCCCAATGGCGTCAGCGAGGGCATGGCTGCGTTGTCAGATATTCTGTCGATGGCGCCACAGACCAAGGTAATCGTGATTACGGGTAACGACGATCAGGAGACGCCCGTGCGGGCGATCGGGCTGGGCGCCTACGATTACTATCAGAAGCCTACCGAGCCTGACAAGCTTAGCCACGTGGTGGAGCGCGCGTTCCGGCTCTATGAGCTGGAAGAGGAAAACCGCAGACTGCTCCGCCAGGAGAACAAATCCCCGCTTGACGGTGTCATTGCCACCAGTGACAAGATGCTCAACGTCTGCCGCGCAATCGAAAAGGTTGCGCCGACCAGCGCCGCTGTGTTCCTGCTGGGTGAGACTGGCACCGGCAAGGAGACCCTCGCGCGCTCGCTGCACAATCTGAGCTCGCGCCGTAACCAACCGTTCGTGGTCATCAACTGCTCCGCTATCCCCGAGGATGCGTTCGAGAGTGAGCTGTTCGGAGACGAGCGCGCTGGGCTCAAGGTGCCGCGCGAAGGCAAGCTCGAGGGCGCCGACGGCGGGACTGTGTTCTTCGACAAGGTCGGCGACCTGACGGTCAGCCAGCAGGCTGTCCTGCTGCGTTTTCTCGAAGACCGCGGCATCAAGCGACTGGGTGGGAAGGATGAGGTAGGCATCGACGTTCGGGTTCTCTGTGCCGCGCGGCAGAACGTCTCGGCGTTGATCGAGCAAAACCTGTTCCGTCAGGACCTGTATGATCACATCAGCGAAGTCGTAGTGAGCGTACCACCGTTGCGCGAGCGCAAGGGCGACTCGGTCGCGCTGGCGCGTATTCTGCTCGACAAGTACAACCGCTACAGTGGCCGCCGACTCCGTGGTTTCCGCGAAGACGCGTTGAAGGCCATAGAAGGCTATCTGTGGCCGGGCAACGTGCGCGAGCTGGAAAACCGGGTCAAGGGCGCAGTCATCATGGCCGAAGGCAACCGAATTACCGCCGATGACCTCGGGCTCGACACCTCCAAGCATGGTCTGCGCTTCCTCAACCTGCGTGAAGTCAGAGAGAAGACCGAGAAAGAGGCGCTGCAACAAGCGCTTACTTTATCCGAGGGCAATATCTCCAAGGCCTCGCAACTGCTCGGGATCTCCCGACCCACCGTCTACAATTTGATGCGCAAGCACCGCATTAGCGAGCAAGACTAAACCGCCATCGTTCCGGGATGTATACGGTTCGGGCAGATGCAGGGCGGTTGAACCAAGGGCTCTGCCAGAAATAACTTCACATTTCTCGGCGGTCGCTCCTGCGCGTCCTGCGCCCGCGACACTTGCACATCCCTGTGCGACGTCTATCCATCCCGCGTGGCGGCGT
>JBPCXK010000235.1:0-5562 GCA_051008635.1 Gammaproteobacteria bacterium | reverse complement strand
GGCCTCCAGCGTCTATCAGCAAGCGGCGACGTCCAACGCCGGCGAGCCAGCCTTACCCACATCCACACAAGTGGTCCAGCCGCCGCAAACGCTCGTGCAGAAAGTGCGACTGTTGCTGCAGCTTCACAATGAAGGACTCATAAGCAAAGCAGAGTTGGAGCAACGCAAGCGGTCCTTGCTCGATAGCGCACTACAACCTGTGCGCACCGCGTCGCTTACGACGCCGGAATCCGATTTCAGGCTTGCCGAGGGCATCGAGTTCGGCAAGTTTCACGCGCTCGTGATCGGCAACAACGCCTATAAGCACTTCCCGCAGCTCGAGACCGCAATCGCCGATGCGAATGCGGTCGCCAAGATGCTGCAACACGATTATGGATTTTCGGTGAAGACGCTGACGGATGCGCGGCGCTATGACGTCGTAAAAGCGCTGTCGGCGTTGCGCGCGTCGTTGTCTGAAGAGGACAACCTGCTCATCTACTACGCCGGGCACGGCTATCTGGATGATGCGACCGGCCGTGGTTACTGGCTGCCCGTCGACGCCGAAGACGACAACGCCGCCAACTGGGTGTCGACATCGGATGTGACCGACGCTTTGCATGGTATGTCGGCGCGACACGTCATCGTGGTCGCGGACTCGTGCTATTCCGGCACGCTTACGCGCGCGGGCGCGGCCGACCTCGACAATCGCAAGGCGTTGATCAAACGCCTTGCCGGCAAGCGGTCGCGCACCGTGTTGTCGTCCGGCGGTTTGGAGCCTGTGCTCGATTCCGGTGGCGGCAATCACTCCGTGTTTGCCAACGCCTTGTTGGGCGTGCTGGATGAAAACGATGGCGTGCTCGAAGGCAGCCGCTTGTTCACCGAGCTGCGCCAGCGCGTGGTGCTCGGCGCGGATCAGACCCCGGAGTACGCGGACATTCGCAAGGCCGGCCACGAAGGTGGGGATTTTATTTTCGTGCGTCGCCGTTGATGAAAGAGATGAACGCAGAGGCGCCGAGGCGCAAAGATTCCTGTCTGCACATGTTTGAAAGCAACTCTCTGCGTTATTTTTTCGTAAAGAAACAAACTTTTTAACGCAGGACGCGTTAGTAGCAAAGACACATTCCGTTTGCAGTTGCGATGTTCGGGCAGGCGGTTGTGTGAGGCATGATCCACAAACTTTCGGAGGTTAGCACATGAAATTTCGTAAATGCCTTTTAGCGTTTGGTCTTCCGTTCGTGTTGGCGGCGCACCAGGCGGCGGCGCAGTCGACAATCGGCGGTGATGTAGATATCAGTGTCGAGACTGGCGACGTGTCGAGCACCATTGAAGGTGACAACAACGTCAGCGATATCAACATTGGTTCCATTTCGGAGAGTGAAGTGGGTGGCGATGTGACGATCGACGTGAAGACCGGAGACATCACCAGCGCCATCACCGGCGACGGCAACACGAGCGAGATCAACGTCGGTTCGATCAAGGGCTCGGAAGTGGGTGGGGATGTCGATATCAGCGTCGAGACCGGTGACATCACCAGCACCATCGAAGGCGACAACAACGTCAGCGATATCAGCGTCGGCTCCATCACCGGCAGCACGGTGGGCGGCGATGCCACGATCGAAGTACAGACTGGTGATATCACGAGCACAATCCAGGGTGATAACAACACCAGCGAGATACTCGTGGGTTCAGTGAAGAACTCTGAGATCGGCGGCGACGCCAACATCACTGTACAGACCGGAGACATCACTAGCGCCATCACGGGTGATGGCAACACCAGCAAAGTCAAGATCGGTAGCATCGACTGAAGTCTTGCTACGTCGCGGGCAGCAATGCCCGCGACTACCGGATTTAACCCGCATATCTCACCACGATGACGAGTCCTCGCTTGGTCTTTGAATCCACAACGAATTTTCTTCACTCGGAAATACAGCCCGTATTCCGCTCGATCAGAAAATGCCTTGTGAGTTCAAATCCCTGCCCGATCATCTCGCCCCGCGATGAGATATGCGGGTTAAGGATGCAACTCAACTCTCGTCGAGGCGCCAGAATGCACCGGACTACGCGCATCAGAAAAGCGATATCGCTGCTGACCGTGACGTGCATGCTCCATACGGGCATTATGAACGTCTGCTACGCTTATCCGGCGGTTGGCGCGCGGATCAAGCCATCGCCGGTCACCAGCGATCTTACGCCGGAGTCGTTGCCGCAGTTCCCGGCGACGGCATTTTCCTTTCAGCGCTATTTCAATCGCGTCGATCCGGAAACCGCGCATCTGCACGTCACGCATCGGGATTTCGAGCTTGCCGGCGTCGACGGGCTGAACGTCTCGTTTGTTCGTTACTACAACAGCTCGTTGGAGAACGAGGGCGCGTTCGGCGCGGGCTGGTTCTGGCCCCTGGAGACGCGCATCGAACGTCAGGACAAAGCGCTGCTGTTGACCAACGAGATCGGTGAACGCATCTCGTTCAGCGAGAAATCGCAGGGGAAGTTTGTTTCCTTGCTGAAGGGCGTTGCGGAGATCCGCGCGGACGCTGATGGATTCGTGCGCAAGACACCTGATGAAATCACATATCGCTATGACGCCGACGGCAGATTGAAAGATGTCGCCGGGCGCAACGGTGCGCGTGTCGACCTGCAATACGCGGATGGCCGCATTGCGCGTATTGTGGATTCGGTGGAGCGCAAGATCGACTTGCGTTATGGCGGTAACGGCCGGCTGGAGGCGGTCACCTTACCGTCAGGTCATGTTTTGCGCTATGGCTACGATGCACAGGGTCGGCTCACAGGTGTGCATGGGCTGTTCGGCGAGTCCGTCGAGTACAAGTACGAGAACGGGCGCATTGCGCGCATCAATTATCCCGAACAACGCTCGGCGAGTTTCGCCTACGAACCCGACACCGGACGGGTTGTTTCGCACGAAGGCCCGGAAGGCTACCGCGCGACTTACCGTTTCGATGCCAATCGCAAAACGCTTACGGTCAGCGAGCCGGGCGAACGTCAAACACGCTATACCTTTGACAAAGAATCACTGCGCGTCACCAACGCCGAGGGTCATACCGAACGCGTGGTATGGCACCCACGTTTTACACGCCTGCCCGCGCAGGTCCTTTCGCCTGGAGGTGGGTCGAGCACGTTTGCCTATACCGAAGATGGCAAGCTCGCGGACGTCGAAAACGGTTTGGGTAAACGCCTGCGCTTCAGCTACGACAAGAATCGCAGGCTCGAACGGATTCAGTCCCCGGGCGGTGCGCAGCTGCAGTTCGAGTACGACGAACGCGGCAATCTGCGCGCTTATACCGATGCGAATAACCAGCGCATCGAGCTGCACTACAACCCGAACGGGACTGTAGCGAAGTTGATCGACGCGCGTAAGCAGGTTTATCGGCTTCATTACGATGTTCACGGGCGCCAGACGAAAATCGAAGGGCCGGGGGAGTTGCTGGTGGAGAACGAATACGACTCCTTCGATCGGGTCACGCAGAGGCGGCTCGACGGCAAGCTTGCCGAGTCGGCGGTCTACGAGGACGCCGAACGCCGCGTGCGTATCACACGCCGGGGCAAACAATGGAGCGAGGTGCAGTATGACGCGGCCGGGTTGCCCGCAAAGGCCGTCGATTCCAGCGGCGCGAGCACCACGTACCGCTACAACGGTCACGGCTTGCTGAGCGAGGTTGTCGACACGCTCGGCAGCGTCACGCGTTATCAATACAGCGCCTTCGCAAAGCTCACCCGCGTCGAACTTCCTGGCGGTGAGGTTTATGAGTACGGCTACGATCGGCTGAATCGTTTGCAACGCCAGGTCGACCCGAGCGGCAACGTGATGCAGTACGCCTACGATGTCGGCGGCCAGCTCATCGAACGCGGCGTTGGAGGCACGGACCCGGTGCGTTATGGCTACGATGCGCTCGGCCGCCTTGCGACGGTGAGCTACGGCGACCAGCCTGTCAGCCGGTTCGAATACAACGACGACAACCAGATGATCGCCGCCGTGCGCGGAGGGCATCACACGGCCTTGAGCCCGGACCCGCTGGGCAGGCTGAATGCCATCAACGTTACCGACGAGGCCGGGCGCAAGCGGCAGTTCGGCCTTGCCTGGAACGGCGACAGCGAAATCGAAAAAATCGTCTATCCAAGCGGGCTCGCGGCGCAGTACGAGTACGATGATCGTGGTGTGCTGAGCGCGCTGCGTTTCAACGGCAAGGCGGTCGAGCTCGAACAGGGCGCTGACGGTCAGGTCATACGTTATCCCAACGGCGTCACCGGCCGTTACCTCTACGATGACGCCGAGCGTGTGGTCGCGATGGAAATCAGTGACGCCAAAGGTAAGGTGCTGCTGAAGCATCGCTACGCTTATCGCGAGGACGGCAACCTCGGCGAATTTGCGAGTGGGTTCGCCGGCGAGAAAGAGCGCGGCTATAGCTACGCGTATGATCGCCTGGGCCAGCTGGCGCAAGTGAACGAAAGCGGCGGCGAGCCGATAGCGTATCGCTACGACGCCGACGGCGACCGTATCGAACGACAGGCTGGTGCAGACAAGGTTCAGGCGCAGTTCGAGGCAGGCCGGCTCAAGCGGCAGGGCGATGTCAGTTACGGCTACGATGCGGCCGGTAATACCACGCGCATCGATGCGCCTGCCGGTGCGGCCGAGCTCGACTTCTCGCCGCTCAACGAATTGCTGGCGTGGCGCGGGTCTGAAGGCGAGGTCGCTTACGGCTACGACGCGCTCGGACATCGCGTCGCCCGCAAAACACGCCAGGACAGCGCGTCGTACGACTACGTGCTCGATCATCGTGTGACCGAAACGCGCCCGGATGGTAAAAGCAGAGAATACATCTACGCGCCCGGCGCCGATCGCCTCATCGCGATGCGCGACGGCAAAAAGTATTACTACTATCATCTGGATCGTTTGAACAACGTCGTCCTGATAACCGACGGGCAGGGCCAGGTCGCGAACCGCTACGCGTACCTGCCGTTCGGCGAGACCACTGTCAGGGACGAGCAAGTCCCCAACCCGTTTCGTTTCACCGGTAGGTTCCAGGATTCGCAGAGCGGGCTCTACGATTTTCGCACGCGGTTCTACCAACCCGAGGCAGGCCGCTTCCTGTCGGAAGATGAGTTCCCCGCCTTCGCTGGTGTGCCGCAGAGCCTCAACCGTTACGCCTATGTCTTCAACAACCCCAATCGCTATCGCGATCCGAACGGGGAGTTCGTACATCTTGTCGTGGGCGGCCTTATTGGTGCGGCGGTCAATGTCGCTATCACCGGCGCCACCGGCGGTATCGACAACTTCGGGGATGTTGCCAAAGCCGCGATAGCCGGCGGCGCCGTCGGCGTAGCCGGAGCAGCCACCGGGGGCGCTTCTTTGCTGGTGCAGGCGGCGGGAGCAGGCGGTGCAAGTGTGGCCGGTCAGGTTGCGGGTACCGCCGTCGGAAACACGATAAACGGTAAGCCGGCCTTTGATGGCCTCAGCGCCCGGGAGCTGGCGATAGACGCGATTCTGTCGGGCGGTGTTGCCTATGGCGTCGGCAGGTTTTTTCCGAGGCCGCGCGGTTTCCGTCCGGTGTGGGCGCGCAGTCCCAACAA
>JBPCXK010000234.1:0-4350 GCA_051008635.1 Gammaproteobacteria bacterium | reverse complement strand
GTCTTGTATCGATGGGTTTGCTCGCAGCCCTTGAATCGGGCAAGAATCCCTCCGCCATCCCGGCCGTCCTGGTTGATGTCTGAGACAGATGTGAGCATTCACCTATAAATCCAATGAGAGTCGTTTGTTAGCGGGCATATTACCGCCTGATCTTGTGCGATATTGCATGGCATCCACTGTGGACCCGGTGAAAACCTCGCGTTGTACGGCGCGTTGTCAATTCAATTTACAGTACGGTTCAGAGGTTTTCGACTAATCCCCCGCTTCAGCCTTGCCGTGACGCTCCAGCCGGTAACCATGCTGATAGACGGACATCAGTCGCCACCCGTTTTCGGCGCAGATGTTCAATTTTTGGCGCAGGCGGCTGACGTGAGTGTCGACGGTACGCGTGTTGAGATCGACGCGATGCTTCCACACGTGCTGCAAAATATGTCCGCGCGACAACACGCGCCCGGTATTACGAAACAAAAACAGCGCCAGCTCGTATTCCCGCTCCGTCAGTTTCACCGCCTCGCCGCGAAGCTCAATGCTGCGATCGGCCTGATCGATGACGAACGGCTCGAAGTCCAATTGCGACTCGTCATCCTCCACGGGCGCGCTGCGGCGGATATTGGCGTGTACGCGCGCCAACAACTCCAGCCGCGTGACGGGCTTGGCCATGTAATCGTCGGCGCCGCTCTCCAGCGCAAGCACGACATCGTCCTCGGTGTCGCGCTGGGTGACGAACAGCACAGGTATGTGCCAGTCGATATTGGCTCGCACCCATCGCAGCACGTCGAGCCCGCTCATATCGGGGACCATCCAGTCCAGAATCAGCGCATCGTGACTCTCGCGCGCGATGTCCTGGGTGAACATCTGGCCATTGTCGTGATGGATGCACTCGTAACCCGCGTCGGTCAGCCAGAGCACGAGCAACGCGGCTTGCTCCGGATCGTCTTCCAGCAGGGCAATACGCACCAACGGTTGCCTCTCTCTTGATGCCGTGAGAATGAATGGGACAAGTGTCAAATAATACAACACGCGGTCGGGTTTCCCCTACCGAAGGAAGCGTTTCGAGAAAGATAGCCGATTGGCCACGCCCCGCGCTACGCGTGGCGTGGCCCCCGGTCTACTGGACTAGCCCGCAGTTCTCACTACGATGACGGCGCTGGCTTGATCCTTGAATCCACAACGAATTTTCTTCACTCGGAAATACAGCCCGTATTCCGCTCGATCAGAAAGTGGCTTGTGAATTCAAATCTCTGCGCGATCATCTCGCCCCGTGGTGAGAAATGCGGGCTAGGCGTTTGAGCTCGCCCTGAGCAGAGCGTGCGCCAACCGCCGCGGCGAAGCTCGAGCTGAAGTTGATGGCCCGTACATCGCTGGCGCCGACCGTAATGGCCTGCAAGCCGGATACCGTTGGAAAGCCCCCGCAGGCCTCGCCGGGATCGCACACGGCGGCGTCGTTGTCGAGGTCCGAGGTGGCTTGCACGAGATAGTTGCCGGGCGCGACGCCGGTGAAGCTGTAGGTGTAGCTGCGGCCGTTCTTCACTGCCGGCTCTCTGTACACAGCCTGTCCGGTGGCAGTATCCAGCAACAGCACTATTTGCGCGCCGGTATCGGCCGCGTCGCTCAGCCTGCCCGTATTGACCTGCATGATCACCGGTATGTTCAGGGGCCCGCCGGAGCCAGCGTTGACCACAAGCTGCGTGTTGTAGCCGCTATCCACCAGACCGGCGCGGTCGACCGTGATGTTGTATGTGCCCAGCCCGGTTACGGCGTCCACGGCCGTTGGTGTAACGGTCAGCCAATCAGCACTCTCAACGATGCTCTGAATCGCAATCGCACCGGCGCCGCCGTTGGCGAGCGTCAGCTCGATACCGGGCAACGCGGATCCGAAGTTCAGCGAGGCCGGCTGGGCGGAGAGCACGGGCGGCAGCTCGCCGCCGGCAGCGAGGCGGCCGGCCTCGTTGACCGCCTTGAGCGCGTCGATCATGCCATAGCCGTACTCGTTGTCATGGCCGGCGCCACCGAGGTCCTCGGTAAGCACACCGGCCGCCAGCAAACTGTCGAACTGGGCCGGCGTAAGCTGCGGATACACCGCCTTCATCAACGCGATTACGCCCGCCACGTGTGGGGCAGCCATGGACGTGCCATTGAAGAATGGATAGTTTGATACGGGGTCACCCGCCGAATCGTCGACGCCTGTGCTGAGCACGCCATCCGCGAAGTTGTCGGCGTTATCATCTGCCATCACATTACCGCCCGGCGCGGCCACATCGACGGTAGCGCCAAACGTCGAGTATGGCGCCCGCTGCTTGTTGAGATCGATCGCGCTGACGGAAATGACGCCGTCATACGCCGCCGGAAAGTTCAGCGCATCGTTACCTGCGTTACCCGAGGCCGCGACGACGAACACGCCGGCATTGCGTATGTCGTTTATCGTCGCCTGCTCCGCAGCGGAGGCGGCTCCGAGCCGACCCAGACTCATATTGATAACGTCCGCGCGCTGCTCTGGCGGCAAAATAATCCCAGTATCGTTGGTCAGCCCGGCAGCATAGCGCTGACTCTGAATGAGATCGAAAGCCAGGCCGCCGCCGATGCCAAGCGCCCGGACGGGCATGACTTTGCTCTGCCATGCAACACCCCCGACTCCTGTCGCGTTGTTTGTTGCCGCGGCTACTGTGCCGGACACATGCGAGCCGTGAAACGAGCTGCCACCATTGGGGTTATCCCCGGGATCAGTCGGATCGGCGTCGCGCCCATCACCGTCGCCAGCGATAGCGGGATCGGAGATGAAGTCATAGCCCGTGTCGGTAAACGTCCCCTCGAGGTCCGGATGCGCGAAAAATGCCCCGGTATCGACCACCGCCACGATCACGTCCGCGCTGCCCGTAGTGATATCCCAGGTCTGTGGCAGATTGATCAGCGGGTAATGCCATTGGAAAGCATAAAACTCGTCGTTGGGCACCAGCAGGGGCTCGTAGATGTAATTGAGATCCGCAGTGAGCACATCGGCACGGGCCCGCATGGCATTGACGACCTTAATGGTGTCGTACTTCAACCGCTGGGTATCGTTGTTGAAGGAATCGGAAGCGTGCGTCGGCTGAATACCCATTGTGCCCAGCGCCTGCCGCCGCTGATTTTCCTCCGCCATGCTGAGCAGCATGGCTCTGCCGGGGCCGCCGCCTTTGGGTGTCATGCCGACCGAGGCCGCACGCGAGCTGAGCGTATTGCGAACATTGGCGGGCAACACGGTGTTTTTGAATTCGACGATTACTTCACCGGGCACGAAGTCGTGCTCCAGACGCAGCGCGTCAGTGGACACCACTGTGGCGCCCAGGCCGATATCCAGCAGGTAGTTGGAGGTGCCGCTTACGGCCTGCACGACTATATCGTACTGCCCCGTCGCGCCCGCGAAGGTGACAGATTCCACCGGTCCGCTGCCAAGCGATGATGCCACGACGGTTCGGCGATCGCCCGCGGCATAAACCAAAATGTCCAGATTATTCAGGTTGGGGTTTGACGCCGCGTGATCGCTGATTGTCAGCGACACACTCTGGCCGTGGATAAGCGTAACCCGGTAGCTGTCGACAGGATCACCCGTCGAGGCGAACACGTCGTTGGCGCCACCGGTGCCCGAAAGCGTCGCGAAACCACCGACCGTTACCGGGTTGGGCAACACCTGCGAGGCCTCGGGGGTGTTGTTGGGTATGAGCGGCGCGAGCGGATCATTTACATCGCCATCGATGGCGGTCGCCCCCGCAGCGCTGATGACGCCGCTCACGCTGACGCTGTTGTTTCCACCGCCGCTGCCGCCACCGTCGCTCCCGTCGCTCCCGCCGCAGGCGCTCAGGGTGACGACCATCGGAATCACAAAACAGGGCAAACGCCGAGCAGACATCGAGATCACTGGCAATCTCCGGCAAAGTGGCATGCTTTGAAAAACACCGCGATATGCGCGTCGATGGTGTGCCAGCGTGGTCGTCCCTGGTCACCGACCGGTTTCGCGAGAGTGAGCTATGATAGTAGCGGCAGTTGGACCGGCAAGTGGACAAGCCGACGACGAACTGCCGTGTCTCGCGGATGAGCCAAGGCTGGGTCTGCGACCAGCGGGCCCCAGTGACTGACGCGTCAGAAAAACTGACAACGTCTGCCGCGCTTATCACGACGAACGCACCAGCCAACAAACCGGATAGCTAACTTTAGTACCTTACCACTGAAATCTTGAACAAAAATACCAGGAATTTTCAGCCGGCGGTCGCGCACAAGCAAGGCGGACTTTTCCACGCCTTGTCCACGGCCGCGCGCCTCACACGCCGGCGTTGCGGTGGGCAAGGGGTGGTAAAGTCCGCCGTTGAACAGGCACAT
>JBPCXK010000233.1:0-4316 GCA_051008635.1 Gammaproteobacteria bacterium | reverse complement strand
GATCATGACCGCGGTAGAGCGTTGCCTGGAACACCGCAGGATGGCTCGCGAGAATTTTCTCCTGCGCAGGCAGGTGTCGGTCTATGCGCCGCTGGATGGAATGGTCGGTCGCAGCGAGGCGATGAATGAAGTCTACGACATGATCACGCGCGTCGCGCCGACATCGTCCATCGTGCTTATCGAGGGCGAGACCGGCTCGGGCAAGGAGCTTGTAGCGCGGGCAGTCCACAAACACAGCGCACGCAGCGGCGCATTCGTGCCGCTCAATTGCGGTTCCGTATCGCCGGATTTGCTGGAGAGTGAATTGTTCGGCCATGTGAAAGGTGCGTTTACCGGCGCGCAGAGCTCGCGCGATGGCCTTTTCACGTATGCGCATGACGGCACCCTGTTTCTCGATGAAATAAGCGAGATGCAACTGCCGCTGCAGGCCAAGCTGCTGCGTGTCCTGGATCAGCACACGGTGCGGCCAGTGGGCTCGGATCAGGAGATGCCGGTCAACGCGCGGGTTCTCGCGGCGACCAATCGCTGTCTGGAGGACGAGGTTGGTGCCGCGAACTTTCGCGAAGACCTGTACGACCGGCTGAACGTACTGAGGATTGTCGTACCGCCGCTGCGGGAACGCAGAGATGACATTCCTGAACTGGCGCACTATTTCTCCAACGCACTGGCGGCGACCATGGGTATCGAGCCGATTCCTTTCGAGCATGCCGATTTGGTGAGGATGCAGCAGTACCGCTGGCCCGGCAATGTGCGCGAGCTGCGCAATGTCATCGAGCGCTGGTTGTTGCTCGGTAAGTTGCCGAACGATTGCTGTGTGGAATCGCAAGAGCCGGATTCGCCCGCCGCAAGTGCGGCGTATGCGCGCGACGAGCCGCCTGCCAACTGGACGCTCGCCGATGTGGAAAAGCACCACATCCTGCGTGTGCTCGAGGCGGCGGGGGGCAACAAGTCGGAGGCGGCCAGACGTCTTGGCGTGTCGCGCAAGACGCTGGAGCGTAAGCTCGCGCTATGGCGAGAATCGACGGCGGCATGATCGCGTTGTGCTGCGCTTCAAACCAGCGACTACGTCGGCCGCGCTGCGCCTCCTATGTTTAAACCATTTCTCACCGGCAGTTTTCGCAATAAACTGCTGCTGCTGGCGCTGACGCCAATCGTGCTGGTCATTCCGATTACGCTGGCGTTTGTCGTGTACTGGAGTAAGGGATACAGCGACGAGCAACTGTTCATGCGTGTGACCGGCGATCTCGCCGTCGCAGGCGACGCATTCAGACGCATCCAGCGTGACCAGCTAAACACCCTGGGTAGCGTTGCCGACTCGTTCGATTTTCGCATGAGCGTCGAGAACCGGGATCGCGCGGCTATCGCCAAGGCTCTCCAGTCCCTGCGTGGTGAAGGCGGTTTCGATTTCCTGCATCTGACTGACCTCAGCGGAAGCTGGCTCTACGAGCCGCCGCCCGCGCGTACCAGCAAGTTCTCACCGCTCGCCGAGGCGGCCGCAGGGGGTTCGCCTGGCGTGGGGCTCGAGGTTTTCTCCCAGGACGACCTGCTGCGCGAGGGCCTGCCGGCCGGCCCGCCGCCTGTGTATGGCGCATCGCCGCAGCGAGACACCAGCGAAGACCGGGCGCTGGTCATTCGCGCGCTGTACCCGGTGCGCAGCCCCCGCGGCCAGGTTGTGGCGTTGCTGGATGGCGGCGTGTCGGTGAACGACAACTTCGATTTCGTCGATGACGTGCGCGAGCTCGTGTACGCGCACGGGAGTCTGCCGCAGGGCGCCAGGGGCGCGGTTACCGTGTTTCTCGGCGATGAACGTATCAGCACGAATTTGCAGGCCTGGGGGGGCGGTCGCGCGCTCGGAACGCGCGCGCCGGCCCAGGTGCGCGCGCAAGTGTTGGTGGCCGGAGAAACGCGAATCGATCGAGACTTTCTGCTCCGCGATTGGTACATCTCCGCATACGAGCCGATATTCGATGTGGACGGTCAGCGCGTCGGCATGCTGCATACCGGCTTTAGCGAACGGCCGTTCGCGGAAGTGCAGTACAGGGCGCTTGCCTGGTTGCTCGCGATCTTTCTGTTTCTGGTCGCCGTATCGGCGCTTTTTGCGTTCCGCCGCGCGCGTTCCGTGTTCGAGCCGATCGACGGCATGACACGCGTGGTCAGGGCCAATCAGGGCGGTGCTGATGCGCGCATGGGGCCCGAGTACAGCGCGGACGAGATCGGCGAGTTCGCGCGCGAGTTTGATCGCATGCTGGATTTGCTGCAGGAGAACACACGCCAGGTCCGCAAGGCTGCCGATCAGCTCGAGTTGAAGGTGGCGGAGCGCACACACGAGCTCGAGGAAAAAAACGCATCGCTGCAGGAAACTATCGATCTATTGCATCAGACACGCGCGCAACTCGTCACTGCCGAAAAACTTGCGGTGCTGGGCGAGCTGACCGCCGGAGTCGCGCATGAGATCAACAATCCAACTGCCGTTATTCTCGGCAATATGGATGTGCTGATGAACGAGCTCGGTGACAAGGCCCGCCCCGTCAAGACCGAGGCCGCTCTCATCATCGAGCAGGTCTACCGAATCCGCTCAATCGTGGACAAGCTGTTGCAAAACACCCGGAAGTCGCGGAACGCGCGCGACGTTGAGCGGCTCGACGTCAACGGCGTGGTCGCCGACACGCTGGTGCTCGTAAGGCACGAGATCGAATCGCGCGGCGCGCGCATACGCGAACGGGGCACGACGGCGTCGCAGGTCATGATGAATCGTCAAGAGCTGCAGCAAGTGCTGGTAAATCTGCTCGTCAATGCGATACACGCGGCGCCCGCGGGCGGCAGGGTCGACATCGAAACCGCGGACGAAGCCGGCGGCCATGTGTCGATCAAGATCAGCGACAACGGCCCGGGGATTCCTGACAATCAGCTCGGCCGCGTGTTCGATCCGTTCTACACCACCAAACCCGGCGGTACCGGTCTCGGCCTGTCCGTCAGCTACAGCCTGGTCAGGCGCTACGGCGGCAGCCTGAGCGTGGAGTCCGGTCCTGGCGGCGGAGCCACTTTCACTGTGCTGTTGCGCCGGGCAACGGAATCCAGCGAAGATGCGGTCGCGGAAGACTATCGCGCAGCCACCAACGAGGAGACAGTATGAACGAAGAAACCATGAACCTTGAGATTCGCAAATTCCTGAAGAAAGTGGGTATCACCTCGCAACGCGAGATAGAAAAGGCCGTGGAGGCAGCGCTCGAGACCAGCAAGCTCACCGGCGATGAGACGCTCGACGCGTCGATGACGCTGGAGGTGCCGCAGCTCGACGTAGTGTTGGAGATCGACGGCACGATCGCGCTGCAGAAGTAGCGCAATAGCCCGACCCGCCATGCGACTGCCGCGCATCATTCGTCTCGACGAATCGGACACGCAGGTCTACGAAACAGCAGCTGCACCCGGAGAATGGGCGGTGCTCGGCTCGTTCGTATTCTGGGACGACGCCCCGGAGACCCTGGCCGGTAAGCGACAGCAGGCGTTCAGCAACGGCTTTCTGGGCGTCGGCAGCTTCGGCTGGAGCACGCTGGTCGAGGTCGTTGAGGCGGACGACAAAAACTACGACGATGTCGTCAGGGTGCTGGCCGCGCATCTGGTCGAGCACTACGGCGCGCCGGATGTCGAGACCGCAGCGCCCGCGGCGCGCGAGGAAGTGGATTATGCTGCCAGCATTTGCGATCACGAGCCGCACACGTTACTCAGCGTGCAGCGTGAGTTCTCCGACGAGGGGATTGTGGAAAGTCTGCGGGTGGTCAAGCCTGGCGCGGGCGACCATAGCAGTGTGAAGATCTGGTCGGTGGAGGGTTAATTGACCCGCGATCATGGGCGTGTGAATGCGATCCGTCGGGCGCCCGATGGGCTACCGCGACTAAAGCTCCCCAAGCCCGTACCGCTGAAAAAGTGCATACATCTCATCTTCGTTCAGGTGCTGGCGTAGCGTGCCGAGTGGCGTCGTGGAAAGAACGTCTGCGGCTCGCGAATAGATCGCCGCGAGCAACTGTCGAGGGTGGTGGCGAGAGGTGTACAGGATCCCATCCGGCTCGTCCGGGTGATCGTGGAACGCCCGCGACCATTTTTGCGCTACCGTGTAGCTACCCGTGGCAAGCCTGTTATCAACGCCCATACGGGGTTGGCCCAAACCAACCAAGTCTACCAGCCTGAGGGTCCTGTCGGCTTCGATGACCGACAGGACCCTCTGGTCGATCGCCTCCAGGCTGATACTGCGGTAGGGGCCCGGGTTTCGCAGAAAGACCTCGACGAAAGCACCGTCGAGGCTCCGAGCGACGTAGAGC
>JBPCXK010000232.1:0-3639 GCA_051008635.1 Gammaproteobacteria bacterium | reverse complement strand
ATCAGAACGTCCGTAGTGTTCTGCGTCTCAGGGAATATTTCCTTGAGCGCGTCAACGGCAGCTTCCGGGCTGTTCATAGCTTCCTGCCAGCCCTTCAACGTGGCCTTGATGAAACGTTTGTACAGGTCGGGGTTAGCCGCAAGCTTGTCTTCACGGGCTACCAGGCTGAGACTAACCAGCGGTACACCGTTGGTGTAAAAGTACATGTTGCCGGCCTTGATTCCTTGAGCGGCTAGCGGAACCACCACGTTCTCGGGTGTTTCGGCCGTTGCATCGACACCGCCGGAAGTCAGCAGGCCGAGCGTCGCATTTTGCGCAGCCGAGACTATCTCGACTTCCGATTCGGCTATCCCATTGGCTTTCAGGAATACCGCCACCAACGGAACCATCGCCGATCCGGGCGGGACGGCAAGCTTCTTACCAACTAGATCTTTCGGTTTTTCAATGCCGGATGATTCGAGAAACTGGATACCGAACTGACCGGACTTCCAAATCGTCGAGATTATCTTGATCGGTGCGCCTTTCGAAGCGACGTTCAACACGGCGCCTGCATCGGCGTAGCCCAAGTCGGCCTGTCCAGTGGCGACCATCTGTGCGGCAACCGCGGAGCCACGGCCTTCCTCCAACTCGACATCCAGTCCCTCGTCGGTGTAGTAGCCATTCTTCTGAGCAATAGCGAAGCCCAGATGGGCCGAGTCGGCCGTCCAGTTCATTGTCATTTTTAGCTTGTCGGCGGCCACTACGGGATCAACTGGCGCCATCGCAACCAGGACAGACGTAAAAGCAGCCAAGGTCCCGCAGCGTACCGAACGGCTGGCGTAAAGATGACGTGTCAGTGATCGGTTCATTTTCAGTTTCCTCAATTCCAGCGGTCAGGTTTTATTGGGTCGGGCAAGAACTGTCGCATTGCCTGTTGCCAGTGGCCAGTGGCCAGTTGCCAGTGGCCAGTTGCCAGTTGCCAGTTGATTGTTGGTTTTTCGAGCATCGGATTTCGAGCAATCCATGCGGAACCGTCGCATCCGCCAGCCCGACAGCGTCTGCACCTTTACAAAGATAACAGTTGGTTCGCCCTCCTGGCGACGCCTTCGCCCACAAAGCCGCCGACCGACTGCCCCGACCGGGGTGGCGGGTGGACGACGTATGCGGCCATCTCCATCATCGGCGCCACGGCGACAACAGCCCTTCGAATACGTGGACCGCGTAACTCAGGAAGACACCGATCGTCGAACCCACCGCCAGTATGGCGAATATCAGTGGCGTATCTGAACTGTCCATCGCCCGTAGAACGAGATATCCGAGGCCGTTCTTCGAGTTTAGCCACTCAACGACGATGACCACCGTTACAGCAACCACTACCGTAATCTTGAGACCCGAAAATATATTGGGCATGGCGCACGGAAGCTGGAACAGCCGAAACGTCTGCCACCACGACGCCCCCATCGACCGGCTGAGGTAGTAGTGCCGAGCATCGATGGACTTAAAGCCGGCTACGCTGTCTACGAGTAGCGGAAAAAA
Organism: Gammaproteobacteria bacterium; assembly: GCA_051008635.1. Taxonomy (GTDB): domain Bacteria; phylum Pseudomonadota; class Gammaproteobacteria; order JBPCXK01; family JBPCXK01; genus JBPCXK01. The sequence goes on along the minus strand of JBPCXK010000232.1, from coordinate 2,124 downwards.
TGTGATTAACGAGGTCAGGAGCACCTTGGGGAAATCGCTAAATCCGAACCAGATCAGCATCAGCGGCGCCAGAGTGATCTTGGGCAGCCCCTGAACAAAGACAACGATTGGGTAAAGGAGTTGTTCGCAAATCCTGTAGTTGGCAATAAGATAGCCGAGCAGCATGGCGGGAATCGCCCCTGCAACGATGCCGTAAATTATCATCCTGGTCGTGATCAGGCCGTGGTATAACAGGCGTTGATGTTCTTCGAACATCCGGGTGAGAAAGAGCGATGGAGATGGCAGTATGAAAGCCGGAACTTCAAATGCGCGGACCAGAATCTCCCAGACAATCAGCAGTCCACCGAACCAAAGCGTTGGTTGGTAGATTTGCTTTAGCAATTGGGCGGGATTCGCGTACATGAGCCCGGTACCGCGATCACACCAGCTTCGCTTGGCGCGTACTGATTTCTCTGCGGTACACGATTCGTGACCTCTGGTCTGTTCGCGTATGCTGCGGTGTTGTCACCGTTGTCGCGGGCAAATTGATCGGTGCGCATTGCGGAAAGACAAGCGCTACGCGCCTGACGGATGTGCTTGGCGCTCGACGGAGGGTACAATCTTGCCGATAATCTTGTTCTGAAGCGAGTATCGTGACGTCGACAGGAGCGACCGAATATGGCTTTGGCCGGCGATGGCGCAGTTGCAATCTGGCACGACATAACGCCTGAAGGCAGGCAACAATTCTACGCCTGGCATGGCACAGAGCATATGCCTGAGAGGGTAGCCATCCCGGGGTTCTTGCGCGGCAGGCGCTACATTGCAGTCCGTGCCGAGCTGGAGTTTTTCAATCTTTACGAGGCTCGCTCACCGCAGGTCCTTACCGGGCCGGACTATCTGCACCGACTCAACAATCCGACACCCTGGACGACCGCGACTGTCAAGCATTTTCGACGGGTTGCGCGTTCATTGTGCCGGGTCGCCGCTACGTTTGGCGGTGGCCAGGGTGGGCTGATCTCAACCTGGCGCTACGATGTCGCGGCCGCCGATGCCGACTCGCATATCGATGCCCTGACGCAGACCATCCTGCCACGATTAATGGACGATGCCAGTGTTGCCGGAGCCCATCTTCTGGTCGCCGACACCGAAGCCAGCGCAGTCGATACAGTCGAGCGCGCGGCGCGCGGCGAAAAGAACTTAATTCCACGGTGGGTCCTACTCGTCGAGGGCTGGGGCGATCAAGCCTCGTTCGTCGAAGTGTGCCGGTCGGTCCTCTCCGACGATGCGCTGGCCTCGGCTGGTGCAGCCGGTGCCGCTGAGCTGGGCCTGTACCAGCTGCAAGCTCAAGCTACGGCGTCCTCGGTGGCGTCGGCGTAGCCACGGGTCCCGAGAGCCCACGCAGCTTGCCGAGCCCGTGTCGCGTTCAATCCGACGCCCGATGTCGTCCACGTGTAAGTGCGTACTGCAAGAGCACTAACTCGGAGCGAACTTTGGGCCCGATGCTCGGCTGCGGCTACCCTGGGTCATCGAATCTCTGATTCTGTCCTTGATGAGCGCTGCAAGTCCCGGCAATCACCTGCTGTGGTCGTTGTCGACACCTGTGGTGCAGACAGGTCCGCTCATGGTCGAACCTTGCCTCTCGCGGCACTGCAACATGTTCAACCAGGACGCCAGGCTCGGAAGGAGCTGCAGTCGGCCCTGAGCGGCGCGTGCTCAGTCGCGACAGCCGATGAGGACTCGCTCGCAGTGTGAGCCCTGGCACCGGAGGCTACATCGCATCTCGGTATCACCGTCGGCTCGGAGTGCCGCTGATTTTGCTGCGGTGCGGCATGTTTGGATGCTCATGCGGTCGTGGAGTCCACCTAGCACCCACTTTGGACGACTCTATGCAGGTCCCTGGTATGCGTGAGCCCATTCAGAGCTCGATGCCGCGTACGTTCTTCGCCTGGGACGTGTTGAAGCTCGCGACCTTGCAAGGGATCCGACTCGGTGGGCGGATCGCAACCGTTTGCGCAAACGTGCGACTAGTGAGTTGGCGCAGTCGATGAGTCCGCGATCACGTCGCGGATCGCGGTATCTATGAAGGGCTTCGACGCCCGGTCATAGACCGGGCTGCCGGCGATGTGTCCCCATGTGGATGCAATG
>JBPCXK010000231.1:0-5404 GCA_051008635.1 Gammaproteobacteria bacterium | reverse complement strand
CACGTCGACCATGCAGATATCTTGCGCGTCGTCGGCAGCTTTGGGTTCACCGCCGGCGTCGGCAATGTAAACCACGCTTACCGTGTGGCCACGCCGGTCGCGGCCAGGGTCGGAATAACAGCCAAGCAAAAGCCGCAAGCTCACATCGAGCGTGGTCTCCTCTTTGGCCTCACGCACAGCCGCGTTCTCAACACTCTCGCCGACATCCACGAAACCCCCGGGGAGCGCCCATCCGGCGGGCGGGTTACGGCGTTCGACGAGCACTACATCGTGCAGGGGACGCCCGGCCAGGCGGATGATGATATCGACGGTCAGCAGCGGGGTGACAGGTTTGGGCATCGATATGAGATCAATAAAATGAACGCAGAGGCGCAAAGACCCGAAGACGCAAAGAAGTGCCTGGTTTCAAAATTCGACCCTTTGCGTCTCTGCGTTGATTTCTTTTGCGATCCGACAGGGGGCGTATGACTCAAAAGTGAATTCTTTGAGCCGTCGCGCTCCGCGTCGATTTCTTTTTCTGATCACTCCTTCCCCGTAAACCTTCGCAGCAACCGCCGCTCGCGCTTGTTCGGTCGGTTCAGGCTAAACGGCGTCGCCGCTTTCAACAAGTGGCGTTGCTCGCCTTCGAGCCGGCGTTTCTCGACGCTTTCCTCGGTTTCTTCGTACAGTAGTTGTGCCTGGCGCGCCGGGCCCCGTTGCGCGCTGATTGCATGCACGACGATCGTCATTTGTTGCTGGCCGCGCTGAACAGTAAGTTGATCGCCGATCTTCACTGCGCGTGACGGTTTGACGCGCTCGTCGTTGACGTGAACTTTGCCGCCGCCGACGGCAGTGCTGGCCGCGGCGCGGGTCTTGAACATGCGCGCGGCCCACAGCCACTTGTCGATGCGCAAGGAACCACCGTCGTCGTCTGTCATAGGCGTTATCACTCAGGCCAGATCACGATGTGTTGTTCAAAGTCCTTGACGCGGGTTTCGCACACCACGCGCCCCTTCACGGACATCCCCGCGGCGTGCACCGAGTTTTTGTCGCCCGACACCAGCGGGTGCCAGACGGGCAGGGGTTTGCCTTCGGCGTGGAGGCGGTAGGCGCAAGTAGAGGGCAACCAGCTGAAGCCGTCGACATCGTCGGGAGCCAGCTGTACGCAATCCTTAACGCGCCGGTGGCGGTTTGCATAGTCTTTGCAGCGGCAGGTCTCGCGGTTCAGCAGGCGACAGGCGACGTCGGTGTGATAGATCTCCGCGGTGTCTTCGTCTTCGAGTTTGTGCAGGCAACACTTACCACAGCCGTCGCACAACGACTCCCATTCGACTGGCGTCATCCCCGCCAGAGATTTGTGCTTCCAGAACTGTTTAGCCCGCATGTCTCAGCGCGCCGCTTTTGCTAGGCGTCTTCCAGCCTGTCCAAGCGGTCGTGGACCCTCACCAAAATTTCAGTCTGTCGTTGCAGGATGAGCGTCTGATCCGCTTGCACCTGCTTGATTTCTGCCAAGGTCTCAGCGTGATCCGTTTGCACCTGCTTGATTTCTGCCAAAGTCTCAGCGTGATCCGTTTGCACTTGCTTGATTTCTGCCAAAGTCTCAGCGTGATCCGCTTGTACTTGCTTGAGCTCCACCAAAATCTCGGCGTGATCTACGAGGCCGCCGGAAATCTGTTGCAATATCCTGGTGTGGTCCATCTGCACGTGTTCGATGCGAGTCAGCTCCTCGCGAACGCGTCTTAGTTGTTCAAGTACAAGATTGCTGCTCATTACCCATCCTTCCCTTGTTTCGCTACTCAGGCCGCGTCTGCTTTCTCCACACGCGCGGCGCAGTACTTGAATTCCGGGATCTTGCCGAACGGGTCGAGCATCGGGTTGGTCAGGGTATTGGCCGCTGCTTCCGCGAAGCAGAACGGAATGAAAACCACGCCCTGCGGCACCGCGCTGTCGATGCGCGACCTGAGCTCGATGATGCCTCTGCGCGTAGTGACGCGGATCGAATCGCCGGGTTTTATGTCGAGCCGGCGAAGGTCTGACGGCGACAGGCTGGCAACCGCTTCCGGTTCGAGCTCATCGAGAATGCTTGCGCGCCGCGTCATGGCGCCCGTGTGCCAGTGTTCGAGCTGGCGTCCGGTGGTCAACACCATCGGGTACTCGTCGTCCGGGCGTTCGGCGGGCGGTATGATGTCCGCGGGCACCAGTTTGGCGCGCCCGTCCGAGGTCGGGAAACCCTCGCCGAATACGATATCCTCGCCGGGTTGTTCGGGCCCCTCGCAGGGGTAGGTCACCGCGCTTTCGCGCTGCAGACGCTCCCAGGTGATGTTGTCGAGCGAGGGCATGACCTCTTTCATCTCGGCGAACACGTCGTCCGGACCGTCGTAGTTCCAGTCGAGCCCGATGCGGCGCGCGATCTCCTGCACAATCCACCAGTCCTGGCGCGCCTCGCCCGGCAAACTCAACGCCTGGCGGCCGATCTGGATCTGACGATTCGTGTTGGTGACTGTACCGTCCTTCTCCGGCCAGGCCGAGGCGGGGAGGACGACGTCGGCGTGGTAAGCCGTCTCGGTCAAAAACAGATCCTGCACCACGAGGTGTTCGAGCTTGGCAAGCCCCGCGCGCGCGTGCACGGCGTCCGGGTCGGACATGGCCGGGTTTTCGCCCATCACGTACATGCCTTTGATCTGGCCGTCGTGCACGGCGTCCATAATCTCCACCACGGTGAGGCCGCGATTGGGATCGAGCGGCGTGCCCCAGGCGTCCTCGAAGCGCTTGCGAATGTCCTCGACTTCGACCGACTGGTAGTCGGGGAACACCATGGGAATGAGGCCAGCGTCAGATGCGCCTTGCACGTTGTTTTGTCCGCGCAGCGGATGCAGCCCGGTACCGGGCCGTCCGACCTGGCCGGTGATCATGGCCAGCGCGATCAGGCAGCGTGCGTTGTCCGTGCCATGCACATGCTGTGAGATGCCCATGCCCCAGAAGATGATGCTGGCGTGCGCGGTGGCGTATTTGCGCGCGACGGTGCGAATAGTCTCCGCATCGATGCCGCAGACTTCCTGCATGGACTCGGGCGTGAAGTCCCTGATGTGGCGCTGGAGATTTTCGAAGCCTTCGACCTGCGCCTCCACGTACTGACGGTCGTAGAGGTTCTCGGTCACGATGACGTTGAGCATCGCGTTCAGCAGTGACACGTCGGCACCCGGGCTGAAGCGCAGCATGTGTGTGGCGTGGCGGCGCAGCGCCGTGCCGCGTGGATCCATCACGATCAGCGTCTTGCCGTCCCTCGCTGCCTGTTTGAAGAAGGTGGCGGCAACGGGATGATTCTCTGTCGGGTTGGCGCCGATCACGATAATGACCTCGGCGTCCCGCGCGGCTGTGAACGGAGCTGTCACGGCGCCGGAGCCTATGCCTTCGAGCAGCGCCACGACCGAAGAGGCGTGACAAAGCCGGGTGCAGTGATCGACGTTGTTGGTGCCGAAGCCAGTGCGCACCATCTTCTGCACCAGGTAGGCTTCCTCATTCGAGCCCTTGGCAGAGCCGAAGCCTGCAAGCGCCTCGCCGCCGTCACGGTCGCGGATTTTTGCAAGGCCGGTGGCCGCGACGTCGAGCGCTTCTTCCCAACTCGCCTCGCGGAAATGCGTATACGGGTTTTGCGAGTCCACTTCGCAATCCGCGCTCTTGGGCGCATCGTCACGGCGGATCAGCGGTCTGGTCAAGCGGTCGGGGTGCTTGATGTAGTCGAAGCCGAAGCGGCCCTTCACGCACAATCGTTGCTCGTTGGCCGGACCGTCACGGCCCTGCACGGCGGCGATTTCGTTGTCGCGAATCTGATAGGTGATCTGGCAGCCCACGCCGCAGTACGGGCAAACGCTGTCGACTTCGCGCAGCGGCTCGGTGCGACCCACGCCTTTTTCATCGACGAGGGATGCCTCCATCAACGCGCCGGTCGGGCAGGCCTGTACGCACTCGCCGCAGGCAACACAAGTGCTGGCGCCCATGGGGTCGTCGAAATCGAACACGATCCTGGCTCCGTGTCCGCGGTAGGCCATGCCGATCACGTCGTTGACCTGCACTTCACGGCAGGCACGCACACACAGATTGCAGTGGATGCAGGCGTCGAGATTGACGCGCATTGCCGGGTGACTGGGATCGGCCGCCGGTGCTTTGCGTGGCGGGAAACGGCTGTCGCTGATGTCCATGCGATCCGCCCATCGCCACAGCTCGGCGCTGGCGTCGTGGGCGACCTCGCGCTTGGGCTGATCCGCCAGCAAGAACTCCATGACCATGCGTCGCGCAGTCTTCGCGCGATCGTTATCGGTGGTCACGTTCATGCCGGGGCTGGGTTTGCGCAAACACGATGGCGCCAGCACGCGTTCGCCCTCGATCTCCACCATGCAAACGCGGCAATTGCCATCTGCGCGATAACCTGGCTCGTGCGCGTAACACAGGTGCGGGATGTCGGTGCCTTCGCGGCGCGCGACCTGCCAGATGGTCTCGTCAGGCTGCGCCGTGACTTCCCTGTCATCGAGCGTGAAAGTAGTGCCCTCGCTCATCGCACATCCTCCGGAAAATACTTGAGTACCGACAACAACGGATTGGCCGCCGCCTGGCCCAGGCCGCATATCGACGCGTCGCTCATTGTTTGACTGAGTTCTTTGAGTAACGTGCCGTCCCATGCAGGCGTGTCCATCAGCTTCACGGCCTTTTCGGTACCGACGCGGCACGGCGTGCACTGGCCGCAGCTCTCGTCCTCGAAAAAACGCATGAGGTTGAGCGCAACGTCTTTCATGTCGTCCTGATCGCCGAGGATCACCACCGCGTGCGAGCCGACAAAGCAGCCGTGTTCGTCCAGAGCCCCGAATTCGAGTGGCAGGTCGGCAAGGCTGGCGGGCAGGATACCGCCCGAAGCCCCGCCCGGCAGATAGCCCTTGAAAGCGTAGCCGTCGACCATGCCGCCGCTGAATTCCTCGATCAGCTCGCGGGCGGTCACGCCGGCAGGCGCGAGCTTGACGCCGGGTTCCTTGACGCGCCCGGAAACCGAATAGCTGCGCAGACCCTTGCCGCCATTGCGGCCGTGGCCCGCGAACCAGGCCGGCCCCTTCTCGATAATGTCGCGCACCCAGTACAACGTTTCGACATTCTGCACGAGTGTCGGCTGCCCGAAGATGCCGTTTTCGGCAACATAGGGTGGGCGGTTGCGTGGCAGCCCACGCTTGCCCTCGATAGATTCGATCATCGACGATTCTTCGCCGCAGATATAGGCGCCGGCGCCGCGGCGCAGTTCGATCGCGACGTGCCTGTTGAGATCTTCGGCCTCGACGCGCGCAATCTCGTTCAGCAGGATTTCGCGCACGGCCGGATACTCATCGCGCAAGTAAATGTAAACGCGTTCAGCCGCCACCACCCGGGCAGCGAGCAGCATGCC
>JBPCXK010000230.1:0-4043 GCA_051008635.1 Gammaproteobacteria bacterium | reverse complement strand
CTTGATCCCCACTATGTGCTGGCGAAGCGCCTCGCCACCCGCGCGCGCGCCTTGGCCGCCTCTTGCTCGCGGTTCTTGGGCGGGGTGTTCGTGACCAACGAGTCGATCAGCCGATGCGCCGCCTGCGTAACTTCTTCCACAGCGGTTTGAAATGCGGCTTCATTCGCCTGCGACGGTTTCGGAAACCCGCTCAGCTTGCGGACAAACTGCAATGCCGATGCACGAATTTCTTCTTCGGTCGCGGGTGGATCGAAGTTGAACAGCGTCTTGATGTTTCTACACATGGCTCACCTCCAAGCAAGGCGTCGCTGTGAATGGGTTTCATACGCTGGTCGGCGCGTAACGCCCGAACAGCGGCGTGTACGCAAACAACGCCGGTACCCCGCCGGTGTGAATGAACACGGTGTCGCGATCAGGCGGCAACTCGCGCTTGCGCACGAGATCGATCAGCCCCGCCATGGCCTTGCCGGAATACACCGGATCGAGCACGATGCCTTCCAGCCGTGCCAACATGCGCAAGGCCTCGACCATGCTAACCGTGGGGACGCCATAGCCCTCGCCCGCGTAAGCGCTCAGCAGCTTGAGTCTACCCGCGAGATCTGTGTTTTCCAGCCCCAGCAACCCGGCTGTGCCGGTTGCGACCTCCAACACCTTGCGTTTGAGCGCCTCGCCCGGTTTCTCGACGTCAACGCCTATCACGTCCACCGCGTCTCCCGTTTTGGCAAACCCGGCGACCAGGCCGCCTTGCGTGCCGCCGCTCGAGCATGGAACCACTACTGACGAGATGTCATAACCTCGTTCCCCGCCCTGCAGCATGATCTCCTCGGTTGCCGCGGCATATCCCAAACCGCCTACGGCATTCGAGCCGCCACCCGGAATGATGTAAGGCGTGGCGCCGTTTTCGCGAAGCACATTGGCAATGCGCTCCATCTCACTGTCGCGGGAAACTTCCGCGGCGCAAAAATGCGGCGTAGCCTCAAGCAGCCCGTCCAGCAGCAAATTGCCGCTTTCCATGTAAAAGTCATCATGCCGGTTCACGTAGGGCTGCAACACCAGGTGACAGCGCAGACCGAGCTTGTTGGCCGCGGCCGCCGTCTGGCGCACGTGATTGGACTGCAGGCCGCCGGCGGTGATCACAGTGTCCGCGTCCTGGCGCAAGGCATCGGCGAGCAGAAACTCCAGCTTGCGCGTCTTGTTGCCCCCGAGCGCGAGCCCCGTGCAATCGTCCCGCTTGAGCAGGAGGCGCGGGCCACCGAGTTCTCGCGACAAACGGTCTAGCGGCTCCAGGGGAGTCGGAAAATGGCCCAGGCTTACGTGCGGCCAGGACTTGGCAATACTCATGCTCACGTTCCTGCTAGCCCGCATATCTCGCCGCGGGGCGCGATGATCGCGTAGAGATTTGAATCCACAAGGCATTTTCTGATTGAGCGGCATACGGGCTGTATTTCCGCGTGAAGAAAATGCGTTGTGGATTCAAAGATCAGGCGAGGGCTCGTCATCGTGGTGAGACATGCGGGCTAGGGATGTGCACAGACTATCATCGCGCGCGGCTGCGGAGAAACCACAACCCCGCAAGGCGCCAGACTGTTGTACGATGCACGCTATCCAACCGAAGGCGACGGACGGGACGGTGACAATCGACCACCTCGACCATCTCGTGCTCACGGTCAAGAATGTACGCACCACCTGCGAGTTCTATACGCAGGTGCTGGGTATGCAGGAGGTGACGTTTGCGGGCGGGCGCAAGGCCCTGGCATTCGGCGAACAGAAGATCAATCTGCACGAACAAGGCAAGGAGCTCGAACCCCGGGCCCTGCGGCCAACGCCTGGCTCGGGCGATCTGTGCTTCATAACCGTGGAGCCTCTGCAGGCGGTCATGGATCAACTGAAGGCGCATAATATCGAAGTACTGGAAGGGCCCGTCGCCCGCACCGGCGCGATCGGCCCCATGATGTCGATCTATTTTCGCGATCCGGATAACAACCTCATTGAGATCGCGAACTACTGAAGAGGTATCCTCATGGCGGACAAGAAACTGAAATGTTCCTTCTGCGGAAAAAGCGAGGATGAAGTCGCAAAGCTGGTCGCTGGCCCCAAGGTATTCATCTGCGACAGATGCGTAAGACTTGCCGATGACATCATCAAGACTGACACCGACGGCGACAACCGTTCGTCGGGCAATGTTGAGCGTCCCTCGTGGCACAAGCTGGTGAGAATGATCTGGCGATTCACGCATAGAGTTCCTCCGCACCAGCGCGCCACGCCGGGCTACCAATAGGGCGAACCAGACAAACCACTACGGAGAACAAGATGCTAACCATCTGGGGCAGACGTAATTCGATCAATGTGCAAAAGGTCATGTGGACGGTCGGCGAGCTGAGTCTCGACTACGTGCGCGAAAATGTCGGCGGCTCGTTCGGAGAGCTCGATACCCCGGAGTACAGGGCAATGAACCCGAACGGCCTCGTGCCCGTACTCGAGGACGAGCGTCTCGTACTGTGGGAATCGCAAGCGATCGTGCGCTACCTCGCTGCCCGGCACCCCGAAACCGGGTTGTGGCCGGAAGGCCTGGCCGTGCGCGCCGTCGCCGATCAATGGATGGACTGGATGCACACGACGTTGCTACCCGATCTGTTTACGGTGTTCTTTGGTCTGGTGCGCACACCCGCGGAGGCGCGCGACATGGAAAAAATCAACGCGGCAGCGAAAAGCATGGGCGAAAAGTGGTCCAGACTCGACGCGCACCTCACCGATAACGACTACGTCGCCGGAAAGACATTCACGATGGGGGATATTCCTGTCGGCGCCGCGTGCTATCGCTACCACAATATGGCAATCGATCGTCCGAAGTTGCCGAACGTCGAGGCATGGTACGCGCGGCTACAGCAGCGACCCGCTTATCAGGAACACGTCATGATCCCGTTCGGGTCGACATTGGAGGAATGGCTGGAGCTGGAGAAGCAGGGCGCGTAATCCGTCACCCCCGACGATGGGGTCACAAAGTCAACGGGGTCACCCGCAGGGAGCCTCCGCGGCGGCGCGAGATTAGAAGCGAACCCCACCAAATTACTCGGTTACCTGGGGCTGGTGGGGTTCGCTAACGCTCACGCCACCCTGCAAAAACCGTTTTGCGACACCCTCTGAAGCCGCTCCTGCGAAAACTACATTCGACCATCCTCACGACGGCCGGCGAGCCACTACATCGATCTCCACCAGAGCGCCAACCGCGAGATGCGTGACACCGACGCAGGTCCGCGCGGGCAGCCTGCCTTGCGCAAAGTAGCTCTGATATGTCTGGTTCATCGGCGCGTAGTCCCGCTCGAACTCAGTGAGGTAAACGCGCGCCTGCACGACGTTTTCGATCCCGAGACCAAGCCCCTTCAGGACGATGATCAGGTTATCCATAACCCGGCGTGTTTGCGCCTCGATGCCGTGCGGTAGCGCACGCCGAGGCTCTCCCGGCCACGTCGGCATCTGACCGGTCAGGAATACCCAACCATCGGCCTCGGCGGCGTGAGAGAAAGTAGCGACCGGCTGAGGAGCCCCGTCGATCATGTGGAATTTGGGTAAACTCATTGGAAACCTTCTGTGGGTTGCCAAGCCCGTCCAGGCTCAGCGGTTTTGTTAGTTGTCGAATGCCCCGAGCACTTTCAAAGCAAATGAATCCCGGCCTTCGGCGGACAGCGCAATAGGTCGAACGGGTCTGTTGCTCCACTTTTTCGGTTAGTACCTTACCACTGAGATCTTGTACAAAAATACCAAGAATTTTCAGCCGGCGGTCGCGCACAAGCAAGGCGGACTTCTCCACGCCTTGTCCACGGCCGCGCGCCTCACACACGGGCGTTGCGGTAGGCAAGGGGTGGTAAAGTCCGCCGTTGAAGCGGCACATCTTTGGTTCCGGCCATGCCGGGTTAGGGTACATCGTTGCCATCTTTGCGTGGCTATATGGTGATCTGAACCAAATCATCAAGCGCCGAATCTATGTCGGCGAATTTAAAGCGATAGCCCGACTCGAGTGTTCTTTTCGGTTTAACGTTTTGTCC
>JBPCXK010000229.1:0-4899 GCA_051008635.1 Gammaproteobacteria bacterium | reverse complement strand
TGCTGGCTGCAGGCCAGATTGCATGGCCGCCGGCTCGGTCCGAGTTTCAGATCTTCGAGGATGGTGAGACCAAGCGGGCCGCGCTCGAAAACCTGCGTGCACCGCTGGCATTGGCTTCCCCTGAGTCGCCGCCTTCGAAGTACTAAGGAGTATGAGCTGACCAGGTATGACGGCGACATGCTCGCCTGTGAGGGTTGGCAGGCGTACGAGGCCGGCAATTATGACGAGGCTATTGAGTTTCACCACTGGGCCATCGAAACCCGCGGTTCTAGCCGCTGACTGCAATCACCTGCCGAGGTGTCGAGCGCCGTGGAGCCGACAATACCTGCGGGGCACGCGGATGTCGATGACGGACGGACCGAGCCACAAGGGTCAGATCTTTACCTACCTAACACGATCTACTACCAATGAAACCCAACGCTCACCGCGCGTTGTACTTTTGGACACTGAGCTGCTTATGCCTGCTCGGTTGTGAAGACAGTTCACAGTCAGTCGCGCGATCGCCGCCGAATTGACTCATCGCAATGGCCTGGTGATCTCCCGACCTGAAGGTTTCACGGACAACCAAACGGAAACCGGCTTCGCCTTGGTGGAATCCGGCAACATTCGCTCACCTCGGGTCATAGAAGTTTCGTTGTTTGATGCGGCGCCCAAACTGGAGCGGGTCCGCAAGCGCAATCTTGTCGACCAACCCGCTGCAATCTTTGCAGTGCGCGAGCTTGGCGCAGGTTCCGGCGGCGCGGCGAGTTCGAATTGATCGCGGCAAAACGATCGGGCGACCGTTGGATCGTGGTGAAAGCAATCGAAACAATCGGAGCTCGGACCTCCTTCGCTCGATGTCGCTTGGCGGGTGATAGAGAAGGCCCGTCTGCAACCACGACTTTGACCCCGCAATCGACGGTGTGAGCTTGTCGTTGGTCGACCGGCTGGAAGTTGTAGACAAGAGCCTGGGCCAAGCCATGCAGAGTAGGTGCGAGCGCCGCATCACGCCTTTGAACTGACGGGTACATAGAGTACGGCGACGCCATCCAGAATCAATGGTAGTGTCGGACGTTGCGCAAATAATGTTTCTACAGTCGAGGATTGAGCGACAAATTCCCGAGTTGCTTTCAATGTCTGATCGACGCATAGAGCTCATCCAGCTGATGCGAAGGAAATCGTATGCTGGATGGACAATCAAGGACATACACAGAATTCGGGTGGGATTGTACTCCGTATGATGGATTGTCTGGCACGTTGTCCGTGCTCTTCTGAGTCCCTGACTCAAGATCGAAAATCGAGTCGACCTCCCAGTTCACGATCATGGTGTTTTGCAGCGCGGGTGAGATCATCTTGTCGATGTTTGTGCGAATGTAGGTTTTCGGCACCGACCCGAAGTTTTCGTTGCTAACCGCAAGCCTGGTCAGAAACGGCTCGCTTGCCTGCCATTCGGCCATCAATGGCAAGATTCGCTGAATCTCCGTATGGCCAACGTCGTGCAGACCGACTCTCAGCAGAGCCGGTATTGGCAACGTGGCGAAGGCCTGGTCATCCGAAAATCGGATTTCTGAAAATACCTCAGCGTCGGTATCGCCTTCCATCGCTTCAAAAACAGACCCACCATTTTTCAGCAGGAAAGCCGTTACGTAGATCAGTCTTTCGATTTTCTCAGGAACCTGCTCGGCGACGTGTGAGATAAGCGCACCGTTCGTGCTGTGGCCCGCAAGAATTACCGGATGGTCCAGCGGTGTGATGACATCGACAAGGGCCTGGATATAGCTCTGCGTTGTAACTACAGAGTCCGGTTTCTTGTTCGCGCCATGACCCGGTAAGTCAACGGCCGTAAACCTTGTGGCCGCTCTGTTGCAGAATCGGTGAAACGTTGTCCCAGGCAGCCACAAAATTTGTAGTCCACAAAAACTTGTGGCCTACCTAACGAAAGTTTGTGGTGGGATATGTATCCGCTGTAGCACAGTCGGGGCAGAAAGCCGGCCGACCAGGGCGTGCGCCCGGTCCCGCAATTGACCGTTCGTTTAAAGTACCGGAGGCGTCGCAGTACCTATGACAATTCCAGAGTTAGTTGGGCCCGCGGATCGGACCTATTCCCAAACTTTATTGGAGTTACACATCGGTCCCAAAGAAAGAAGCGGATGCCCTCCGCACGCAGCTCGAACATCAACACGTGCGAGTTGCAGTCATCGAGCAAGAAAGGGAGCAAATCTCCAGCGAGCGGCAAGGATGAGAGAGTTTGTCAGTATACTGGAGGAGCGTCTGCAGTCATCTGTGGCGAAGAGTGAACTGCAATCCTTGTCCGTCTTTTTGGGAAAAGCACCGGATTTCTGTGGGCCTCAGGCTGGCTGGAGAGTGCTCCAAGTGCTTCGCCCTTGCAGCGTCGCATCGCCTTCGGAGGCACTGGAACAGTTCGAACGGGGCGTGCGCCAGTACCCGAGAGCTTGGGTTACTGGTGCCGCAGCAGGCTTGTCAGCCAGTGGTCAATGTCGATCACATCTTCTCTGCAGCGTGTGCAATATCGCCAGGTGTTTCCGTGTTCATCCGAGAGCACCAACGGGGCGTCATTCTCTGCGAGGACTGCGCCACAGCGCGAGCAATCGGATTCCAGGTTGGGCGCCTGGGCTGCCTGCCCCAGAGCGCCGCGCAGCATGCGGTCCGTAGGCCGAATGTTGGCCTCGAGTTTCACTGATCCTTGTTGTGTTCCGAAGACTTTTTTCAACGCCTGCCGTCCGTTGCGATTCCCTGGAGGAGAACGCTGTTCCCCCAAGCGCGCCAGCATATAGCGGCCGCATTCCCAGACGATGTCGTGGCTGGGTGAGGCCACCGTCAAACCTCAGTTTAACCGATCTGTGACTGATCCCGACGAGATTTATCCGAGAGGATGCAGTGGCCGCCAGTCGTGATGGAACTACCTGGTGTGGCCAGGGCACTGGCGCTCAACGAACGCGCGCGCGACGGCGAAACGTGCGATGATTCTATGATCGAGGCCTCGCGCAAGTCTGCGAAATATTCACACAAAGCCTCAACTGACCGTCATCCCCGTGAGGGAAGATGTTTTGCAGACCGAGAGTTCTTACCGCTATCCTTACGGCGGCGCTGGTATTGGAATGCACGGGTGGCAGCTACGAGGAAACATGGTCGGAGTCCCAGCCACGCGGTCCGAAGCAAGTCTTGGTTCGGGCGGCGCTCGACCACGCGTTGCATCGAACGCCGCAAAGCGGGCGCCGCCGATGTTGGTCGTTCGGCAGCTGTGTTCGAGGTATCAAACGTAGAACGCTGACGTATCTGTGTATCGTTGATGAGGAGAGGAGAACCAAACATGAATCCAAGTTGCCACCCCGTGTCCTTACTTCTTAAAACGCTCGTCATAACCACGCTTTGCCTGGTCGGAAGCTTTGCGGCGGCCGAGGATGTCATCAGGATCGGCGCGCCACTCGCGCTGACTGGCGCGCTCGCCGACGAAGGCGCCAAGCAAAAGCTTGGCTACGATCTGTGGTTGGAGCGCGTCAACGCCGCCGGTGGCATCAAGGTCGGCGACAAGACGCTGAAAGTGGAGCTCGTTACCTATGATTACCAGACTGACGGTAAGCGCGCGCAGCAACTCGCGGAGAAGCTCATCACCGACGATGAGGTGCATTTTCTCACTGCCCCGTTCGGGTCCGGGCACACCAAGATCACCGCCGCGGTGGCGGAGCGTTACGGCGTGCCGATCATCTCCGTGGCGTCTTCCGAGCCCGTGCACAACCAGGGGTTCAAGAACCTGTTCGGGACGCTGGCGCCGAGCGGGGGTCTGATCGACGCCATGATCGAGTATTTCAAGGCACAGAAAGCCGGGCTCAAATCCATTGCGGTGCTGGGTCGCGACGACGTGTTCCCGCGGGTCATGGCACAGTCGATGGCGACGAAGGCGGCGGCGGCGGGTATAGAGGTAGTGTACGACGAGCTCTACCCGGTGGGCACCGTCGATCATTCCGCCGCGCTGTCGAGTATCAAGGCCGCGAAGCCTGA
The DNA here is from genome assembly GCA_051008635.1 of Gammaproteobacteria bacterium. Lineage (GTDB taxonomy): Bacteria > Pseudomonadota > Gammaproteobacteria > JBPCXK01 > JBPCXK01 > JBPCXK01. Next base: position 900 of record JBPCXK010000229.1, on the reverse strand, counting down.
TTGGCTCTACATCACCGGCTATTCACAAGACCTGATCCTGGCCCGCAAGCAAATGTCGGATCTCGCGGTAAACTCCCCCATCGTGACGATGATCACCGGCCCTGCTTACCGTGAGTTCGTAGACAACCTGGGGTCGCTCGCGGAAAACGTCAGCAGCACGACCTGGTGGCACCATGCCACGGCGTACGAGAGCGACGATGTCTTCGGTTCCACCAAAGCGTTTTACGATGCAGTCGTGAAAGCGGCCGACGGCACCGAACCGGATTATGTGCACGCATCCTCGGCTGCGGCGCTCATCGCACTGCAGAAGGCCATCGAGGCGGCGGGCAGCCTCGATCGGGATGCGGTACGCAAATCGCTGACCGAACTCGACATCGTTACCTTTTTCGGGCCCATCAATTTCCGCTCCGACGGCATGAACTCATCGGGTAGTCTGCCCATCATCCAAGTGCAGGATGGTAAGCCGGTGGTGATCGCGCCGGCGTCGCTGAAGACGGCGGACGTGCGTCTGAACTGACGCAGCGTATCGACTCTCATCACAACCCTCTCCCTGATCCCCGGGGAGAGGGCTTGCTTCCTGTCGGCTGATTCCGTGGAAACACAGATACTGGTCAACGGACTGGTGCTCGGTGCGCTTTACGCTTGCATTGCCGTCGGCTTCTCATTGGTGTGGGGCGTGCTCAACATCATCAACATGCTGCACGGCTCGCTCATCGTCCTCGGCGGTTACATCGCCTTCTTCGCTTATGCCGCGTTCGGTCTGCATCCGTTTCTCGTCATCCCGATTGCCGGCGCACTGGTCGCAGCGCTCGGCTATGTGCTGCAACGATTCGCCATCAACCGCGTCGTCACGCAACCGGTGCTCACGACCCTCACGCTGACCTTCGGGCTGGACATGAT
>JBPCXK010000228.1:0-3737 GCA_051008635.1 Gammaproteobacteria bacterium | reverse complement strand
GCCTTCGACTCCGATTGGGGCCGAATGCCCATTCGCGAGCGCGCCGGCTGCCTTGTGCGCCTGGCGGATCGCCTGCACGAGCACCGCGACGAGCTGGGCCTGATGGACTGCGTGGACTCGGGCAACGCGCTGCCCGGCATGACCGGTGATGTGGATTGGACCGTGGACACGTTGCGTTACTTTGCCGGTCTGGTCACCGAGATCAAGGGTGAAACCTCGTCTCAGGGCCCGCGACATATGAACTTCACCCGCCGCCAGCCCTACGGCGTGGTGGCCAAGATCAACCCGTTCAACCACCCTTTCCGCTTCTGCGCCGAGAAAGCCGCGGCGGCGCTGGCCGCAGGCAACACAGTCGTGGTCAAAGGCCCGGAACAGGCGCCGCTGTCGAGCCTGCGCTTTGCGGAGCTGTGCGAAGACATTATGCCGCCGGGCGTGGTGAACGTGGTTAGCGGCAGCGGCGAGACCGGCTCGGCTATGGTCCGCCATCCGCTCATCGAGCGTATCGGTTTCGTGGGGTCGGTAGAGACGGGGCGCATCATCGCGCGCGAGGCCGCCGCAGGGCTCAAAGAGGTCACGCTCGAGCTGGGCGGCAAGAATCCGATTATCATTTTCCCTGACGCCGATCCGGTCAAGGGCGCCAAGGCGGCGGTGAAAGGCATGAACATGAACCGTCAGGGTCAGTCGTGCAGCTCGACCTCGCGCGTGTTCGTGCACGAGTCGCTGCACACCGCGCTACTCGACGCGCTGGTCGCGGAGTCCGAGGCGCTGCCGGTGGGTTTCCCGTGGAAGACGGAAAATGAGGTGGGGCCCATCGTGTCGGATCGTCAGTTCGAGCGCGTCATGGGCTTCATCGAGTCCGGCAAGCAGGAAGGTGCGCGCCTGATGACCGGTGGTACGCGACCGTCGAACCCGGAACTGGCCAATGGATTTTTCATCTCACCAACAGTGTTCGACGGCGTCGATCCGTCGATGCGTATCGGCAAAGAGGAGATTTTCGGTCCGGTCATGTCGGTGTTCACCTGGTCCGATTACGAGGACATGCTGACCAAAGCCAATGGCCTCGTGTACGGGCTGACCGCCTCCATCGTCACCAACGATCTGGACAAGGCGATGGAGACCGCCGAGCGGGTAGAGGCGGGCTACGTGTGGATCAACTCCGCCGGGCGATACCTGGGCGCCCCCTACGGCGGATGGAAGCACAGCGGCATCGGCCGCGAGGAGTGCTTCGAAGAGTTGCTGAGTTATACGCGTATAAAGAACGTCAATATGCGCTGGTAGCCAGGGCTGCCATCCGAACGAGAAGTATCCCAGCTACTTTCTGCCACGCTTGGAGGGTCCATTCATCGACGACACGTGGATACAGTTCGACTACGTTGTTGAGTTCGACTCGGACAGCGAAGGCCTGCGAAAGGCAGGGTTGCCAGAGTAGCTACAATAATTCCGCACGTACGGATCTGTGCGGGGGGCGCCCCGTGAGGGGCGTTCCTACCGCGACTAGCACAGCGAAGGAGGGCAACGAAAAATGAGCACCATAATGACCACGACTATCGGCGCGTACCCCAAGCCATCCTGTACACCCATCGACGATTGGTTTCCGGACGCGGAGGACGAGGACGCCCGTCAGCCCGATCGCGGTCTGCTGCAGCGCTGGAGTATCACCGACTACGAAGAAAGCCTGCGGAAGGCCGGAGACGTCGCCGAGGAGTTGTTTGAGCAAGCGACCCGCGAGGTCATCGAAGACCAGGTCGGTGCGGGAGTCGATATCCCCACCGATGGCGAGGTCAGGCGCGAGAACTACATTTACTACCAGTGTCGTCGTATTGCGGGTATCGATTTCAACACGGTTACCCACAAAGATGTTCGGGGTGGCGCGTTCGTTGCTGACTTGCCGACCATCACGGGACCGGTTTCCCTGCGGAGCACGCTGCTGGGCCGTGACTACAAACTGGCTCAGAGTTTCACGAACAATCCGGTCAAGATCACGATCCCCGGTCCGATGACGATCACCGATTCCATCGCGGACGATTACTACAACGACGACGCCAGACTCGGCGCCGATCTGGGCGATACGCTCAATCAGGAAATTCTGGCGCTGGCTGAGTCCGGTTGCCGGTACATTCAGGTTGACGAACCCGTGTTCGCGCGCAAGCCGCAACAGGCGCTGGCCTATGGCACCGACAATCTGGAACGTTGTTTCGCCGGCGTGCCGCAGCAGGTGACGCGTGTGGTCCACATGTGCTGTGGTTATCCGAGCGCGCTGGATGTGGAGGGATATCTAAAGGCCGATCAGGACGCGTATCTGCAAATTGCCGACGCGATGGACGCGTCATCGGTCAACGCGGTATCCATCGAAGACGCGCACCGCCACAACGATCTGAAACTGCTCGAACATTATCGCAATACGACCGTTCTGCTGGGGGTCGTGGATGTTGCGAAGAGCCGGGTCGAAGACGTGGATGAAATTCGAACGCGCCTGCGGCAGGCGTGCGAGCATATCGATTCACAACGGCTCGTCGCCGCGCCGGATTGCGGGCTCGGCTTGCTCGGGCGCAAGCTTGCTCTGCAAAAGCTGCGCAATATGTGCGAGGCGGCGCACTCGCTTTGAAGTTGCGGAACTCCGACTATGAGGGCGTGTTGGTCGAGCCACCCCGGCAATTGACCAGATCTGCAGTTCGCGCCGCCGACATCGTCACGGGCGCTGCCGGCCTCGAGGACGAGCGCGTGCGGATTCGAAGATGAATTTCCGAAAGCCCATGGCGCTGTTCCAGCGCACTAGAGTTCTGGAGGGGCAGGTCGACGAGTTTCTCGACAAGGTGTCTCAATCAGGGCTGGTGTTCACGCGGGCCATGGAGCTTTATCTGGAGCAGGGGCCGTGCAAGCAATTCGATCGGTTTCTCAAGCAGGAAGAAAAACTCGAAGGCCGGGGCGATGCGCTGCGCCGCAGTATCGAGATCGAGCTTTATGCGCAGACGCTGATACCGGATCTGCGCGGTGACGTGCTGAACCTGCTCGAGGATATGGACGACCTGATGAACATCTACGAAGCCAATCTGTTTCGCTTCTCCATCCAAACGCCGGACATTCCTTCCGAATATCACAAGGGGTTCACGGAGCTCACGCGTACCGCGGTGACCTGCGTGGAGTCGGTGGTGCTGGCTGCGCGCGCGTTTTTTCGCGACATAGAAGCGGTACGCGACCACAACAGCAAGGTGATCTTTTACGAGAGTGAGGCGGACAAGATCGGGACCCGGCTACAACGTTCAATTTTCTCTTCCGATCTGCCGCTGGAGCGCAAGATGCATTTGCGTTATTTCGTCGAGCGCATAGACGAACTGGCTAACGCAGCCGAGGATATCGCGGATCGGCTCGCCATCTTCACTATCAAGCGGCGCATCTGAATTGCCTGATCGGGCAGTCGCTCTCTCGCCGCAATGGTAGCCGGGATATTGCACCAGGGCGTTACGTAGCTTCGGTTTGACTTTGTGGCTCTGTCCGTTATGCGAATGTTAGCGAGTAACGAAATGTCCCCGAGCCCGCTATCCGGTTTTTGGCTGGCTCTGAACGCCCAGCTTGAACGCTACTCCGCAAACCATAGAGGTGGCTATGCTTCGCGGACTATCGTGCAATCTGGGCGCTCAGCCCTCACCCAAAAAGTCCGGATCCTGGTGCAATATCCGGGCTAGCCCGCAATGCGGCCTGTTCGCTGACAGATGGACCTCACCGTACTCTTCTTTCTC
>JBPCXK010000227.1:0-13912 GCA_051008635.1 Gammaproteobacteria bacterium | reverse complement strand
AGCTGGCGTCTTCTGCGGATTTTGGCTATTGAAGTCTCCTGCCAAGACGACTGGCTTAGCGCCTTCCAATTGGGAGGCTATGTGCATGGCGGCTGAGACCCGTGTTGGCTGGTCACGAACCCCGAGGTGTAGACCCCACACCTCTACTACCGACGGCGAGCCGAGTTCGACAGCGGCTCGAAGGGCATCATGGTTCCCGAATGCGAATGACTCCAAAGCACTGAGCGGAGGGAGCGGCATACGCTCGACGGTCCGGATCGAATAGCGGCTGAGCAAAGCGTTGCCGAAATGGAGAGAGAATCCTGGCAGTGACAGCCAGAAGTTGGTCTGACGTGCCACGAATGGGAAGTTGCCAACCTCTGCGACGAGCAACGACCGAAAGAGAATACTGCCAACCCTTTGTTGGGGTTCCAGCCCTCCCAAAGGAATCCCGACGGCGAGAACCTGGGCGCCTTTTTAGCCAAGATCTCGGGATTGGCGCACTCCTGAACAATCGCGATATCTGGCGTCTGCGCAAGAATTTCATCGTACTTGAGGTGAAACGCTTGCCGACAGTTACAACTTTCAACGTTCTAAGTCTTCGGCCGATGGCGTCGAACGCAGAGCTCAGCGGCAGCGAGCGGGGCGAGCTGTCTGCTGCAGCGCCGTGTTAGATGGGCTTCTGCGGGTATCACTTCTTTCTTAAGGAGAGCCATACGGCTCCGAATTTCGCTGGACCGCCTGAAACCAAGGCGACTCACTCGTTGGCCAGTACTTGTACGCCGCGGCGCGATAAAGTCCTTGCTGTGATGCGTAGTCATAGAGGCTTTGCTTTGCGCTGCTTAGATTATCGCGTTGTTGAAGTTGGCATGAATAAACGAAGACGTCGGCCAGCTGCACCATTCTGCTGTGATGGCTTTGCGTATGATGAATCGTATCAGCAAGGTTCTCGATCTTCCGTGAGAAATGCCAGTCCGTTTCCCACCGACGGTACTCACTAAGTTTAGCAACATTCGTTGATCGGGTTTTCTTGCTATCGTCATCGGCGATCAAGACGCCTATTGAACCTAACCGCTGCATTAGTACGTCGCATTTTTCCGCGAAGAACATGAACGCGGTCTTCGCAGGATCCTTGCCGGCAACGACTTTCGCCGGATCGATGCGGATCTCGATTCTTTGGATGGAATCGTGGCCACAAAGACAATCTATTAGCCGCTTGTACAATTCGATTCGCTTTCCGAGTTCATGGCCTTTGAAGTTTCCGCGACCGTTTACGATGTGTTGCGCATGAAACTCGGTAGTTATGTCGAGCTGGGAGGTACCGAAGTACCAATCTGCCACTTCCGTAGCGGCGTGATCCACGAATCGAAGGCCTGGCTCATCAACGGCGAAACCGCATAGCCAGTAGTACGGTTGTTCCGGTGGCTGATACTTGACCTCGTCGATGTAGATGAGATGCATGTAAGGTCAACTTGCCATCTAACGCCTGCTTCAGCCGCGCGGCGTGAGCCGCGTCGGCTGGAAGCGCTGGTTAGGCATTTGATCTCATCATCTTAAGACCGTAAAAGACACTAAGTACTGTAATTGAAAATGAGAGTATGGCGACTCCCTCACTACCATAGTTGTTACCAATGTAGTTGACAATCGCGTTAACTGCCTTCCTATTTATAGCAGCTGACGGAAGTTGCTCAAACTCTTCCTGGGAAAATGAGTCAACGCCTACTAGACCAATAACCGCACCGAGATTGGCGAGCAAAACACCGGACCAGTAGTTAAGTAGTCGCGACCTTACTGGTTTCTCTAGCTTCGAATAGCCGACCCATATCACTCTGAATACGGCTGCAAAGAACCAGTTGACTAAGACACCATACGCGATGATTTGATACTACGAACCGTCGAAGAGTAGCATCGCGTTCCCAGACAGCCAGAACAAGCCTAGAAGAAAAACGAACCCATTTCACACTGGTTGCCTAACGCTGGCATGAGCGGCGCGGCGTCAGCCGCGTTCGGTGGAGGCGGCCGGCCGGAACGTACTCCATACCCTGGTTAGGCTGCACTATGGGCTTCCCGCGTAAATCGGTTCTTCAGCCTCCGGCTTGAACTCCACCGTCGACTCCAATGGAACATCTGGCACATATTTATCGGGCACACTCGCTATTTCGCCTTCGGTTAGTTCTTCACCAAGCTCCCAGATCATGTCTACTTCCTTGAACACCCACCTCACGAGTTCTCCTGCTTCGTTCTCGTACTCCGTCTCCTGTTCCTTCCCCAACTCTAGGGCTTTCCGAAATGCAGCATCGCGGTTCGGAGCGTGGATTAGGACGATTACCGAGTCTCTAGTGCACTCTGTGATGGGCTTCCCATTGTCCGCGAGAACCAAGATGACGAGACGTGCGGTGAAGTACTGCATTGTGTTGAGAGCGCCTAACGCTTTGGTAAGCCGCGCCGCCACGAAGCTAACCGCGCAGCGCCGTCAACCCGTACCGGCGTCGGCTTGGCAACTTGTTAGGGCTGCTTTGCATCGTGTGCCTTTCTGATAGCTTCGATGTCAAGAAACCGACGAAGTATTGGCCATTGTACAAGTGAAGCGTAGAAGTGAACGCTGACACCGATAAGGACACCTGCAACTATGCCAATTCCGAGAAACCATCCTATGTGTCCTTCAGCTTGAATCGCTGGAACAAGAGAAACTCCGAACAGTACGCCCCCCACTATGGACAATCCGTATGCAAGAGCACGCGCCTTCGAAAGCTGCTTCTTCTCGTTCTCGATACAGGCCGCCAATAACGCAACGACTTTCCGCTCCGTTTTTTCCATCTTGGTCATGATATATAGGCCCTAACGCCTGGTTAAGCTGCGCCGGCACGAACGCTGATCGCGAAGCGCCCCAATGCGTACCGGCGTCAGCGTGCATGTGCGTGGGGACTACGCCACTTTATTGCGCGATCACGTGACACTCAAGTGCCGTTCGATCGATCGGATTTTTCTGCAGGCGTACGTGCCGAAGCTGCAGTCAGTAGGTCAAGTGTGCACGTTTTTGCGCTGGCAACGCGGTTTTCGGATTCCCTCTTCGGCGGCGTTTGGCAAGATTGGCGAGGAGTACGTGAAGGCGATCCACGCCTATGCTAAGGCCGAGGGAATTGAGGTGATGCGCTTTGAGAAGGGTCAGGACAAGGAAGCGTTGGTGAAGCCGCGGTTGGAGGCTGCGGCACGCGAAGGGGGTGAAGGGCGAGTGGTGCTGATTGGGATCGGCCAGGAGAAGACCTCGGCGTGGCGTTCCTGGAAGGCGAAGGGTCAGAAACGCTCGGCGCACCCGCACATGGAATGGGGCCGGCAGTCGGCGTTTGTCAATCACTACTACTTTTACCTGTGGGATCCGGAATGGGGAGGCGCATTTTGGAAGACGAACGCCATGCGCCGTACCCGATCTGGCTGTGGCTCAACGGGCACGAGTGGGCGAAGCGCCAGTTGGTCAAGGCAGGGATTGGATATGAGGCGCTGGATAACGGATTTCGTTCGTGCGAGGACCCGGCGGCGCTGCAGCGGATCTGTAACCGCCTAGGCCCAGGGGCGGTGAAGAGTTTCTTCTGGCGGTGGTTTTGGCGCTTGCCGCAGCCGTTTAGCCAAGGAGATCTGCGGGCGGGGTATAGCTATGATCTGGCGTTTCGTCAGTTCGAGATCTCCGATACCCGGGTGTTCGATCGCCCGAGTGCAGGGCGGTCGTGGTTTGAGGGGGTGATTCGCGATCATCTCGATGTGGGGCGTCCCGATCAGGTGGCGGTAGTGTTCAATCGACGCATTAATATTAATCGGCGAACCCCAGGACGTTTTCGCACGCGGGTGTTCACTCAGGGGGTCGATCCGACGTTGACGTGTTACTACAAGTCGACGCGACTAAAGCAGTATTTCAAGCCAGGTCGGGCACTACGTACCGAGACGGTGATCGGTAACACCCGCGACTTCGGGATTGGGCGGCGCGTGTGTGCGAACAACTGGAAGGCCTTAAGGGCCGTTGGCGAATCGGCCAACCGGCGGTTGTGTGACGCCGAAGCAAGCGATGCCGCTCCTGCCCCCGAGGTGGGCAGCTTCGAAAAGGTGACCCGAGCGTCACACACTGATGAGGGCCTGTATGCGCCGGGGCTTCGCTTTGGCGATCCGCGCGTCATGGCGGTGCTCGCCAGCTTGGTAGGCTTTGGCCCACGTGCTGCGCGGGTTTCGCAACCGCGAACTGGTCGCGCAGGTCAGCGCACTGCTGGGGAAGAACTACACGTGCCACCAAGCCACGTATGATCTGCGCCGGCTTAAACGCAAAGGATTGATTGCCAGAAGTGGCTGGTACGCACCGCTATCGCCTGACCGACCTTGGTCGGCGTATCGCGGTGTTGTTCACCAAAGCCTACGGTCGGGTACTGACACCCGCGCTGAGCTTACTCGATCCGAAGTTACCCGACGATATTGCCGCCACCCGGCCTCTTGCTCTCGCCTGGAGACAGTGGAATCGGGCTTTCGACACATTCCTTCAAAACGCCCTCGTTGCCGCCGCACTTCGAGTAGACGCTCAGTCCATGGGAGAGGCTGCAATGTTATCCCGGAATAGGAATACGACATCGAGCCGTACCAGGCAACGAGGCGAGGTTGCAATCTCCTCTTTCCCCAGACCACAACACTTTCTTGTTGCCACGGCGTCTCGTCCAGGAAGTATTTGAGCAGGACTTCAGAATCTTGGGGGAGCACAATTGACGCTGCCAGATAGACCTCCGCATCGGGCATAGAAAGTGGTTCGAGCTCGGATGACGAGAACAAATCCGACATGAGCTACTTCTTCTGCAAAACTCGGTAGCTGAGAAACGATCGAATTTTGGGGTGTCGACCGAACTTCGAGCGATACAGTTCGGTCTTCGAGGCCTGCTCCGAATGCCTTGGAATCCGCTCCACATTTGTCTCGGAAAGAAGACAGTCGAAAGCATGATCGATACAGATACCATCAATGTACTCATTGAACACGTCATGGCCATTGTCGACGTACAAACAGTGCTCCCGGTTTAATACCATCGAGGAGTGTGGCCCAGAAATGGGACACCGCTCCGTCGTTATCAAGATGATGGACCTCCGAGACGAAATAGCTGAGCGTGAAAAGGTCGGCGGTGAGGAACTTCTTCTGGTACGCCCAAGATTCGGGCTCGCAAACATCTAAAGGCTGGAAGATAGTCTTGAGATTCAAATCGCCACTTATCGAGTCATCCAGTTCAGCCCATGTGTCCGCCCACGCTTGTTCCCCGTCAAGCAGATAGCAAGTCAATTTCTTGACAGGTTCCACGTCCGCGCTCTCGCTCAAGTACTTCAGCACAGCAAGAATGTCACTGCCTGGGCCGCCACCGACGCAGGAGATCCGAACGGAATCTGAAAAGAACAGCGGCGCACCTGTCGACTCTTGCACATCTTCCAAGATCTGGACAATGTAGTCGCCGTGGGTCGCCCAAGCTCAGCTGCGGACAAGCCGCGTAGCGGGTTGGCCGTCAGCTGCCGCGCCTTGTTAGGCATCTCCACGAACCGATTGTTGCGCTCAGTACAGACAATAAAGAAACCGGTCGAGCAATGTTGTGTCTCACAATTCTCCCGGGCGTTGAAAAACACACCTAACGACCAAGCTTAGCCGCACAAAAAGCGCGGAGCGGCTGTTGTGTCGGCTGCAGCGCTTTGTTAGCGCTCGCGGGGCACGGTGCTGAGCGGTGTTATGCTGGTTTCTTCGCCACAATCAGCGCCCAACGCACGTTTCCGCGCTCCGCCATGCCAACCCAATAGTTCAGGCCATCGATTGTACGCTGCACAACGTCCGACCCGACTTTCTCTTCCAGCTCCTCTCGTTTGGCGATTGCTTCTTCCCGCACAGCGGCGTAGCTCGCTCCAACATGCTCCGACCAGTCTTCGACGCGTCGTATCTTGAAGCCGAAAGCAATCAACTCTTCCAGATACCGCTCGGTGTCCCACATCTCAGGTGTCCGGACGCGCTCGTAAAGCCGGTCCCGTACTTCCGGAGTCAAGTCGCGGGGGGCCAGAATATCAGTGAAGTCCAGGATTCCTCCCGGCTTTAGGACACGCTCGACTTCCTCGAGAACTAGGCGCTTGTCAGCGGCGTACATGAGCGAATCCTGACTCCAGACAAGGTCGAACGACTTATCCGGGTATGGCAGCTCATGGAAGTCGCCAAAGTCGAACGAAACCAACGCATCGAGTCCTTGTGCTTTCGTCAGCTTGCTTGCTTCCTCGATCTCGACCTTACTGAGGTTTAGTCCTCTCACCTTGCATCCGAATCTCGAAGCAATCAACCGAGCCGGACGTCCGTAACCACTGCCGAGATCAAGCACCGAGCTGCGCTCGTCTAGTGCTGCGTGCAAGGCCATCAGCTCAGTCGCGTGCTCCATCGCTTCTTCGTGAGAACCCCCGGTCGGTTTGGGGACACCGAGATGAATATTTTCTCCCCAAGTAGTCCTGTAGATTGTATCTGCGGGTCCATCATAGAAATCCTTAACGCGCGCTGTCGCCTCGTCTCGTTCCCTCCTCTCCACTGTAACTGTGCCCCCTTTAGATTCTTCGCGCATGTGGTCCGCGATGGCTAGTTGTGAGCCCTAACGACCAAGCTCAGGCGCGCCGCTTTACGGCGTCACCTGCAGCGTATGGTTAGCCCGCGGGTTCATTCACGCCTCCGACTTTGCATGTCTCCCCATTGCCGCGCGCGCATCTTCTTGTGATCCTCCCGAGTTCCCGCGAGACCTCCGTCCATTCTACGCTGCGTTAGAGACGGATCACGCGCCTCGAGTAGTGCCTGACAGAGAATGCATCGTCGAGTTGACGGATTGGCTTCAAGTCGATCTAGTGGGATTGGTGAGCCACAGTCGATGCAAAGTTTGGTGTTGGCATGCGAGTGTCCCCCCGTTTCGATCGGGTCGCGAGAAGCATATTTTCTTGAGGTTCGTTTTGAGCTGAGTGGCTCCACCGCCGCATTGACCCGCTCGTACAATACGGCCCATCCCGAACGAGCTCTACGCAAAGTGACTCCGCGCGCCTGCCCCTGCGCCAAGTTCTGTGCGTACGACGACGCGTCCGAAAAGACTGTGAAATGCTTGGATTCTGGCACTGGCCTTGGCCGGCTAACGCCTGCAACAGCGGCGTTTGACGCGGACGGCACTTTGCGGCAGCAAAGGGACGGTCGAGTCAAACGCCCGTTGCTTGCGCTGGTTAAGTGTCATCCGCAGGGATCCACCGAGAGAGCTGAACCGACGAGGTGAGAAATTGCATTAATGATCTGCGTGGTTATTCGTGCCCGGTTCATGAAAATGTCTAGAAGGAACCCAAACACAATGCCCAAGTAAGCTAAATAGACAAACCCAAGATAGTCGCTGTAAATAATTGTCATTAGCCAGTTCTGCTCAAATATGTAGAAATAGCTACATACCAAAGTCGCAACAAACAAGAGTATAGCCGGCAGAAAAAGATGGATAACAGCTTTAGGCTTCAGAAAAGATATGAGCACTAGCAGCATATACATTCCGGCATTGCTGCCGGTAAAGATACGAATATCCCGCTTTAGGTCATTCACAACGTCCATGTACTTAGATTGAATGAAATCGACAATTTTGTCGTTCGCTGCTTGCAAGAGCTGAATTTTGCTCTCGAAGCCCGTCTGAATAAACTTCTCGTACTTTTTTCGACACTCGCAGTCAAGATTTCGGACTTCAGCGATAGCGTCAGCCATTTTCTCGTGGGCATTATTCTTCAACGACGTTTTGAGCCGCTCAATCTCTTCTTCCTTTTGTTTATAGAGAGCTCCGGCAAATCGTGACAACGCGTCATCACCCGACGGCGGCGCAACGCTATCAATAATGCGATCGATTTTTCTTGATACTTCCCGCTCGATGAAGTCCGCGGCGAAATCTTCCACCCAGCCGGGAATAGAAAACGTAAATGCAAAGAAACCTCCGAATACTATAGCGCCTAAAAGGCCAACGACTCGAAGGGTGGTGATTCTTGCGGAAGGCACAACAATAACACGTAACGCTGCGCTAACAGGCGCGCGGCTTTTTTACGCGTCCTGGTTGAGCGCTTGGTTAGGTCTGCTCTTTCACTGAGTATTCTGGGGGAGTGCGCGTATATTCACCTCCCGGCAACTCGTAGTAATGCTGGCCGTTGATTGAGTAGACGTTCGGGACGCCCAATCGTCTACTTTCCGCTTGTGCCTTTTCTACAGCCGCACGAAATATTCGTACGAATTCATCTGCGCGCTGATATGTCCGAATATCTTCTACGCTAGTCTTCATACCTTGGTCTCTCTAACTAATTGCTGAAACTTATCGAAAAGTTCATCATCGCGTATCGAATGTGAATCTGCAGAACCGATTGCGACGTCCTTGGGCTCACTGCCACTGTTATACAGAAGGACCCAGTGATGAGCCAAGGGTCGATATAGGTTCCAGAAATTGTAAAGGCTGCGTGAATAGCGTCGACGGACGTCGTCGGGCGGGACAGAATGACCACCTTTCCTTATTCGTTCTTCGATTCGCTCCAAGCAAATTTCCACTGAGTCAAGAAACAGATACACAATCGATATCTCAAAAGCGCTGTTCCGGGCTTCACCAACCGTACGGGCGAGAGTCTTGCCCGAAAGGGTCGATTCCACAACGGCTGATTCGCCCTCAGTAACAGATTTCTTGACTTGGTGAATGAACTGCTTACCTGCTGCCATTTGAGCTTGCACCGACACGGGGTCGTTAGGGAAGAGCTCTACCGCGATGTCGTCAGTGCAAATGTAGTTCCCACCTATTCGTGCGACATATTCTCGGGCGAAAGTTGTCTTGCCCGAGCCATTGGGCCCACCTACGATGATCAGTTGTGTATCGGCCATCTTGTTCCGTCAATAATAGTCGCTTCTAGGATTTAACACAGAGCTGAGGTGCGCAGTTTACTGCGTCACCTCCAGCGCCGGGTTAGATCGGCGACCCAAAATCCACGACCACGACGAGATTTGTGAAGCCGCCCAGCAAAAAGCGTGGAGAGGTAAGGCGTGTTGACTGGTCCCATTTGCTTGGGACAGAACGTTGCCGCTGTAATACTCACCCTCCGATTCACCATCGACAGCACTGACAAAGCATCGCCCTCCGGGCTTGGCCTCGCGTCGGAAATCAACGTCTCACGCGTTTCGATCACGCCTACCCAGAATGGAATCAGTTTGCTCTGCACCACATGCGCTTGGATACGACTTCTACAATCGAAGACTGTCGCCACTCTAACAGTCGGGTTAACCGCTTACGAAAAAGTTTCAGTATATATAGAGTTGAAGTCGAAAACGGCCCTTTCATGTCTTCCGGCATCCCCGCTGTTGCGCCAGGTTCGTGAGTCTCGAAAGTTAGCTGATAAGAGCGATTGCGCCCTTCTCGCTTGCAGGAGTACGACGAAGCTGTAATCTTGCACAGTCCTTAACCAAACAGTTTGCATCACCTTGGAAACTGGCAATTCCTTCTTCACGCGGATAAAGAAAACGCGTTTCGAGCGTTTGTACGATCAGCCCGATTGCCGCGACTACTATCGCGCGCTCAGCCCGCTGGACTATCAAATCCCGACACATGTCGTGCCGATCGCAAGGAGCGTTATCGAGCAACTCTCGCGTATGCGCGGGCTTGACGTACCGCGAGTGCTGGACGTTGCGTGCGGTTATGGCGTCGCCGGCGCGCTGCTCCGCCACAACGTGACTATGAGGGAGATCTTCGACCGCTGCATTGCGCCTGAGTTAGAGCACGCCGACGTCGACGCCGTGATCGCCCAGGACCGCGCCTGGTACCGCACACGCCGGCGGGCCGGGTGTCTACTACATATCTCCGGGCTCGACGTCAGCGCAAGCGCGCTCGATTACGCAGCGCGCGTCGGGTTGTGCGACGCGGTTTTTACCGACAACCTGGAACAAGACGACGCCAATCCCGCTCTTCGTAGCGAACTCGGTAAAGTTGACCTCGTTATAGAAATGGGTGGGATCGGCTATATCGGCACGGCAACGTTCCAACGCATACTCGATGCCGCGAGGGAGTCTTTGCCGTGGCTGGTGGTGGCACCCACCCGGGTTTCCGACAACGAGCCCACATTGCGCATGTTGCAGAGTTACGGTTTGGTTCTGGAGCGCACACCTAACTCGCCGTTCAGACACCGGCGTTTCACCGGTGATGATGAGCGAACAAGTGCCATCGAGGAGGTCCGACGCAAGGGACTGGATCCCGACGGATACGAGCGAAGCGGCTACTACTTTGCCGATGCCTATCTTGCGCGGCCGGCCGGCGAGTGTTTGTCGAATTCACTTCCTCCCTAGCCCGTCAAGGGGAAGGGGCTTGTCAGCACTCCAGCCCCTCTCCCTGTGAGGCAAGGGGACTCTGAACGCGCTTTGTAGAAACAAGGGGCAAGCTGTTTCTACGGAGCCGGCTCAGCCCAGTCGAATCAAAAAGGTCTCGAGCCAGTCCCGATCGGTGCGCCAGGTTATGGCTTCCATCGTCTGTTCCGTTGTGCATTGCTCCCCCGCCGCCAGATCGAAGGCCTGTGCGGAACCTGGGAGCTGCCCCAGCTCGGCGAGCGTGGCGGACGTCCGACCGCAGATCAGCGCAAACGATTGCCCTGAGCCATGAAAGATGACCCGTTCGGCGCCGCCGGTGTCGTGCGACGCTATCGATAACGCGCCGAGATGAGACAGAACTGCGTTGAGTGTAGTAAAGGCCCGGGCCGGCGGGCGTGGATTGAAACGGCGATCGATAAACGCATGCCTCGGGTAATAGCCGCGATCCACGTCCATGAATGTATCGAACACATAGCACAGGCGTTCGCTGGTTTGAGACAGCACCATCGCTTGTGCGACTGACGCTACCGTGGCGCGATCATCAGTTCTGGCTTTTGCAACGCTGGGACCGCTTAGCTTCAGCGACACCAGCACACGACAGTTTTGCTCGACGGCCCACGCGGCAATCGAATTAGCGGCTGGGATCAGTGCTTCATCCGCATCCAGCCGCACCGTGACGCCGTCAATGGCGCCTCTGTGCAGCGCCTCGGCGATGACGTCGCGGTAGCGAGAAAGCTCTTCGACCGTAAACCCTGCTTGAACGAAATGAGTGAAATGTTTACCGTCGAAGCGCGAGTCGTCCACGGACAATATCTTGGAGAAGTAGATCTTTATGCCGGTTTCGGTGCGGACGCCCGCCAGAGCAATGAGTTGCTTATTGAAACCATCCAGGGTGACGTTGACCTCGAAACCCGCGACGCCGGC
The DNA here is from genome assembly GCA_051008635.1 of Gammaproteobacteria bacterium. Classification (GTDB taxonomy): domain Bacteria; phylum Pseudomonadota; class Gammaproteobacteria; order JBPCXK01; family JBPCXK01; genus JBPCXK01. The sequence continues at coordinate 2,640 of JBPCXK010000227.1, read as the reverse complement.
GTCGTGCGCGAGAGATCCCAACTCTGGTCGGGGCGCGCCGAGCGTTGTCACTATAAAACGATGTCCAAGCCGGGCCTCCATCTGCATGCGCGAACGTGATTGCCGCTCACGCAGATCGATATCAGGTACTTTCGACAGCCTGACGCCCATTTCCCACAGCGCCAGCAACGGGTAGTCGTTGCGCGCCCACTTGCGGCCGAACTCCTGCACGCCACCGGTCGACGTGATTTGCATGGCCTCGGCCCACGGATGCCGCAATTCCACGCCGACGCGATCGAAGCCCGATGTCTTGGGATGAGCCACGTACTCGTTTCGAACCGGCGGCGCGGCCTCGCCGCGCGCCGCCTGACGGCCCATCGTGCGAATCGAGTAAGCCACATGTCCTTCCTCGAACACGTCGACGACAAAGTAACCGAAACGCTCAACGTCACCGCGCGCGAATTCGATATCGGGAGCAACGCGATAGAACTCTGAGAAGTCGTGACGCAGAAACGCGGTAGACGGCAACATGTAAAACTCGGCCTCGCCGACTCTGTCGTACCAGAAGTTGTGCACGTGCCCGGCAAATACCGCTTCCACGTGCGGCTTGCGCATCTGCGTCAGCACCCAGGAGCGCGCGGGCTCGTCGATATTGTCGTAGTTGCCCGGCTCGTCGGCTGCATAGATATACGGCGGGTAGTGCATGAAGATGAATACACGTCGTTCGCCGGCCTGCGCAATCTGCTCTTCCAACCATTGTTGCTGTCGCGCCTCGTCGGCCAGGCCGGAATTCGGTAGCAGCGAGTTGAGCATGACGAACCGCGTGGCGCCTTCGTCGAAGCTGTAGAAATCCTTCCCGAAGGCTTCGCGGTAGGTTTCCAGATAGTCGTCACAAACCTGCTCCGCGGGCATCCAGTCGATGCGTTTGTCACCGACATCATGATTGCCGGGTATTACGTACAAAGGCACGGCCAACGGCTCCGTGATCTCCTTGAAAATGGAAACCGCGTCCTGGAATATCGGCAACGAGGGCACGGGATGCACTATGTCGCCAAGGTGGATGACAAACTTCGGCGCGGGCTGCATCGCGGCAATCTCGCGGAACACATGCCGCGCCCGTACATTGGCCAGCCGATTCGTCTCGAACGGCGAAGTCGATGACTCGTCCGATTCGTTGACATGCGTGTCGGCCACGACCACGAATGTAAAAAGCGGTCTGTCGTCTTTGTGCCGGCTGCGTTGGAGATTCATTGCTTACTGTCTTTAGCGAACGGCGTCAGCTCTTCGACGTTGGGCAGCGCTTGGCGCCAATCAGGGTCGTCGAGGGCGCGTTCGAAACGAGCGGACACGTCAGCCAACGGCTCGGGTGAGGCTACGGCCGTCATTACAAGATCGACGCCGGAGAAACGACGCGCGCGTTGCAGCGCCTTGGCACGCCAATGCTCGGTTCTCTTCACTTTGTCCTCACCGTGCGGTTTGAGGATGCGGGGGATGCCTTCAGTCTGGTCTAACCACACCAGCAATGCAGCGTTTCCGTAGAGTTCCCCGACCGCGACATCGGCGACCCGTGACCAGGGCTCGAGCACCGTCCAGGAACGAGACCGCTCGAGCAGACCTTCGCGGGTCGGAACGAGCACGGTGGCGAGGCCGAAGCCGCCTTTTTTCGTCACAACAAGCGGCAATAGCGCCAACAGCAACGCGCCGAACGCTACGAACACGATACGCCATAGCATCGGAATATCACCACCCAACACACCCATTCCAAGCAGTGAGATCGCGAACCCGAACAGTGCAATGAGCAGCAGACTGCGTTGTACAGCGTGAGCGCGTTCCCCGCCGACGCGCATGCTCCAGCGTTGTAGCGCCGTCGAGACGGCGACCAGCCCGCAGGTTCCGAAGAAGAGCACGACCAGGATGAGCATGGGATCTGTGCGCGACTCGGGTCGGTTTATTCCGATCCAAACTGCGGCGGTGACAAACGCTATGGCGATCACGCCCATGAGCAGCGTTTCGCCACCTATAACGGTGAAACTGTCGCGAAGGCGGCCAAAGGACCCTGCCGGCGCACCTGGCTTTGGCTCTTGACGCAGGCGCAAACCCGCGCCGACTGCATCGAGCCCGAAAGGCTCCCGGCCCCGCGCGATCTGAATACGATCGGCAAGCAGGACCGCGCTGGCAAGGAGACCGGGAGAAACAAACATCACCACCAAATAGAGGTTCAGAACTCCTTCATGCACTGCGAGGAACACACCTGAGACGAATAACAGGATGAAAAGAAGCGCGCCGCCTACCTGGACGTTCCAACCCAACCGAGCCCGCCGTAACGTGCTCGCCTCCTCGGCGATGCCTCCCCCCAACTCAGCGAGCCCGATCGGGGCCGTAACTAACGCCACCATTACCCACACTGGCATCGCATCCGCGTCCACAAACGAGGTGGTAAACAATGCAGCAAGTCCCAGGCACCCGAAGGCCAGCAACCATCGTAGCGTGGGGCGCGCGTCGTACATGATTTCTCCGGCACGGTGTCTACGTACGTCGGCAACGATGCTACCAGAGCCGACCAGGCTACGTAGGATCGGCGCGTGGTTTGCGCGCCAGCGAAGCTTTGACGTGTTTTCGATTGAGGAAAGTCAATCCAAGAACGGGAAAGAGCAAGCCCAC
>JBPCXK010000226.1:0-5124 GCA_051008635.1 Gammaproteobacteria bacterium | reverse complement strand
CTATCACGGACAAGCAAGAAGAGTACATTCGGGCCCAGATCGAGGGCGGCGACTACGGCAACGACAGCGAGTATTTCCGCGATCTGGTGCGCCGCGATCAAGCGCGCAAAAGCGTGGAAGCCGAGCTCCGGCGGATGCTGGAGGAGGCTGAAGCTGGCGGGATCAGTAAGCGCACCGTGGAAGAAATTTGGGCGGCGGCCGAAGAGCGGTATTGCGCCAGAAATGGCTGAGTACTGGTTGCTCGATAGCGCTGAAGTTGACCTCAACGAAATCGCCGACTACACCATCGAGAATTTCGGCATCGAGCAGGCCCGCGTTTACAAAGACGGGCTCACACGAGCCTTTCAGTTATTGGCTGAGAACCCGTTGATTGGTAGCGACCAGGGCCATATCAGATCGAACGTTCGGCGCTTTGTGCACAAGTCCCACGCCATCTACTACCGCTTGGATGGCGACGACGTGCTGGTTCTTCGTATCCTTGGGCCCGGACAAGATCCGCTGCACCAACTGCTGGAGTAGGGGCGTCAGGAATAACCCGCAAACGGTTTCAGCACCTGCACCATCATCTTGAACACTTTCGGATTCGCGGCCACGATGTTGCCGGTCTCCATGAAGGTCTCGCCGCCCGCCATATCGCTGACCAGCCCGCCTGCCTCCTGGACCATTAGCGCGCCGGCGGCGATGTCCCAGGGCCGCAGGCCGAATTCCCAGAAGCCGTCCAGCCGTCCGCACGCCACGTAGGCGAGGTCGAGCGCGGCGGCGCCCGCGCGTCTTACACCAGCGGTGTTCACGATCAGCGCCTTCAGCGTTTGCAGATACTCGTCCAGGTTGTGTTGATCGGGTCGGTACGGGATGCCGGTGCCGAGCAGCGCGCCCTGTAAATCCCGTGCGCGGCTGACGCGGATGCGGCGGTTGTCGAGTTGTGCGCCGCTGCCGCGGTGTGCAGTGAACAGCTCCTCTTTCAGCGGATCGTAAATCACGCCCAGCTCGATGCGCCCGCGACGTTTGAGCGCGATGGACACGCAGAACTGGGGGAAGCCGTGCAGAAAATTGGTGGTGCCGTCGAGCGGATCGATGATCCACTGGAATTCTTCGTCCTTGCGTTGCTCGCCGCTTTCCTCGGCCAGGATGCTGTGTCGCGGGTAGGCCTTGTGGATAACGCCGATAATCTCGCGTTCGGCGAGGTGGTCCACCTCGCTGACGAAATCGTTACGTTGTTTGGCGGTGATCGAGAGGCTTTCGACGCGGTCGACATAGCGCAGGATGATTTTGCCGCCGGCGCGGGCGGCGGTCGTGGCTATGTTCAGGAGCGGTTGCATTGCCGGCGATCTGATCAGACTTTGGATGCCAGTTCCGCCGCCTTGCCAAGATAAGTCGCCGGCGTCAACGCCAGGAGCTCGTCCTTTGCGTGCTCAGGAATATCCAGGCGTTCAACAAATGTCTTCAGGATATCGGCGTCGATGCGTTGCCCGCGCGTCAGTTCCTTGAGTTTTTCGTAAGGCTGTTCCACCCCGTAGCGCCGCATGACGGTTTGTATCGCCTCGGCCAGCACTTCCCAGTTGGCGTCGAGGTCTTGCCGCAGCCGTTGCTCGTCGATGTCCAGTTTGCCGAGACCCTTGAGTAGCGATTGATAGGAGATGAGAGAGTAGGCGAAGCCGGTGCCGAGGTTGCGCAGCACCGTCGAGTCGGTCAGATCGCGTTGCCATCGCGAGATGGGCAGCTTACCGCCGAGATGTCTGAGCATGGCGTTGGCGAGGCCAAGGTTGCCTTCGGCGTTTTCGAAGTCGATGGGATTGACCTTGTGCGGCATGGTGGATGAACCCACTTCGCCGGCAACAGGCTGCTGCTTGAAATAACCGAGCGAAATGTAACTCCACAGGTCGCGGCACAGGTCGACAAGCACCGTGTTGAGGCGGCATATGGCGTCGCACAGCTCGGCGATGGAGTCGTGCGGTTCGATCTGCGTGGTGTACGGGTTCCATTCGAGCCCCAGCGACACAACGAACTCGCGCGCCAGCCCGGGCCAGTCCACTTCCGGGTAGGCCGCGATGTGTGCGTTGTAGTTGCCGACGGCGCCGTTGATCTTGCCCGTGATTTCGCACGCGCCTGCCTGTCCGCGCTGACGTTCGATGCGGTGCACGACGTTGGCGAGTTCCTTGCCGAGCGTGGTCGGCGAGGCGGGCTGGCCGTGGGTGCGAGACAGCATCGGTGTCGCGGCGTGCGCGTGGGCCATGGCGCGGAGCGAGACCACGATGCCATCCACGAAGGGCAGCAGCGTGTGATCGCGCCCGGACTTGAGCATAAGGCCGTAGGCGAGGTTGTTGATGTCTTCCGAGGTGCAGGCAAAGTGCAGGAATTCGCTGACCGCATGAAGTTCACGCTCGCCTTGCACGCGCTCTTTAAGAAAGTACTCGACCGCCTTGACGTCGTGGTTGCTTGTCTCCTCGATCTCTTTCACACGTGCGGCATCGCGTTCGTCGAAGCGATCCGTGAGATTGTCCAGCATCTTTATCGATTTGGCCGACAGCGCCGGCACCTCGTGGATGGACTCGTGCCCGGCCAGCGCTCTGAGCCAGCCGATCTCCACGAGCACCCGATGGCGGATGAGCCCGTATTCGCTGAAGATGCCGCGCAAAGGCAGGGTTTTGCCCGCGTAGCGGCCATCGATGGGCGAAACCGCGGTGAGCGCTGAAAGTTTCATGTGTGCGTGCGGGTCAGGTAGAACGTGCGGTGGCCGCGCGGGATTATAATGGTGACGGTTGATGCCGTTTGTATTGCCGCGTGGTGCTCGACCTGGACATTATACATTAGCCTTGGTCGACTCCGGGACACAGTTGAGACACAAAGGTTGCCATCATGACCGACGATGCACAGTTTCGTATTGAAAAAGACAGCATGGGTGAATTGCGTGTCCCCGCAGACGCTTTGTATGGCGCCACTACGCAGCGCGCGGTTGAGAATTTCCCGATCAGCGGACTGTGCATGCCTCGGGCGTTCATCCGCGCCCTCGGCTTGATCAAGGGCGCGTGTGCGCGCAGCAACTATGATCTGGGTTTGATGGGCGCGGACATGGCGAGCGCGATCTCCGCGGCCGCCGATGCGGTTGCCGGGGGCCAGCACGATCAGCATTTTCCGATCGACGTCTTCCAGACCGGCTCCGGCACCAGCACCAACATGAACGCCAACGAGGTGCTGGCGCGCCTTGCCAGCGGCGCGCTGGGCGAAACCGTGCATCCCAACGATCACGTGAACATGGGGCAAAGCTCCAACGATGTGATTCCGACCGCCATTCACGTCAGCGCCTGTGTGCTTATCGAGGAGCAATTACTGCCGGCGCTGGATCACCTCGCGCAAACTATCGAGAACCGCGCGGCTGGGCTCCGGGGCAAAGTGAAGACCGGCCGCACGCACCTGATGGACGCCATGCCCTTGCGCCTGGATCAGGAATTGGGCGCATGGGCTGCACAGATTCGCCACGGCATCGACCGTATCTATGCGTCGCTGCGGCGCCTGCGACGCTTACCACAGGGAGGCACGGCGGTCGGCACCGGCATCAATGCGCATCCGGAGTTTGGCGCTCGTGTGGCCGCCCAACTCAAGTCTGCAACGGGCGTCGCCTTCGCGCCAATGGACAATCCGTTCGCGGGCCTGAGCTCGCAGGACGCGGCGGTGGAGATGAGCGGACAGCTGCGCACACTGGCTGTGAGTCTGATGAAAATCGCCAACGATCTGCGCTGGATGAACTCCGGACCGCTCGCAGGCCTGAGCGAGATCGCTCTGCCGGCTTTGCAACCCGGTAGCAGCATTATGCCGGGCAAGGTGAATCCGGTTATCCCCGAGGCCGTGACAATGGTGTGCGCGCAGGTCATGGGCAACGACGCGGCCATCGCTGTCGGCGGGCAGGCGGGCAATTTTCAGCTCAATGTGATGTTGCCGATGGTGGCGTACAATTTGTTGCAAAGCGCTGAGATTCTCGCCAGCGCGAGCCGCGCGCTGGCCGATAGCGCCATCGCTGGTTTCACGGTTAATGACGAGCGGATTGATGAGGCCGTCGCGCGCAATCCCATACTGGTCACGGCACTGAATGCGGTGATTGGTTATGAGAAAGGCGCGGCGATCGCCAAGCGCGCGTACGCCGAAGGCCGCCCCGTCATGGAGGTCGCCAGGGAAATGTCGGGGCTCTCGGAAAAGGAACTCGAGCGCCTGCTCGATCCTTCAAAACTGACAGAAGGTGGTATTCAAACGTAGGTTGGCGCTGAGCGCAGCGAAGCCCAACGGCCATTGCTGACCGGCTTTCTCAGCCCTCCGTCGTCAGATACAGTCCTCTGTCCTCTGTCTTCTGTCCTCTGTATAGTAACCAGGCAGAGATCGCCTCGACCTGAGTTCAGCTCTTTCCATATCAATATAACGGTAGATTCCGGATGAATCTGGCCGATTTGGCCATTTATGCTCTCATCGTAGCGTCAGTCATTGTGCTGGCACTTGCCCTGATTCCGGCGCGGCGTGTTTATCGCGAAGCGGGTGAGTTGTCGCGCTCCTGGCTGGCGCTCGTCGTGCTGATCGTGGTGTTCATTGCCGCGTATGTGCTCTTCGGGTTTTTCATTGGAGCCGATATTGGCGTCGTCGCCGGCTTGACCGTCGCTGGCCTGCTGTTCGGTAGCGCCTGCTTCATTCTCATTGCGTGTGGGCTGAGCGAGGCCGGCTTCCACGAGTTGCGGCGTCTTGCGGCGCTGGAACGCCATCGCGCGAATCATGATGATCTTACCGGGTTGCCGAACCGCAGTGCTTTCATGGCGCATCTGCACCGCGTGACGCACGATGCCGATGGACAACGCAACCCGGCGGTGCTGATCGCGGATCTCGATCATTTCAGAACCCTCAACGACACGGTTGGCCATCAATATGGCGACATTCTCCTGCAGGAGGCAGCCATGCGCCTGCGACGCGTGCTGCGCAAGGATGACGTCGTGGCCCGACTGGGCGGCGATGAGTTCGGCGTGCTGGTCCGCAATGTTCACGGCCGCGCGGGCCTCGAGGCCATCTGCCGTAATTTGACTTCGGCGCTCGAACGGCCGTTCGCGGTTGAGGGTCATATCGCGGACATGGGCATGAGCGTGGGTGCGG
>JBPCXK010000225.1:0-6452 GCA_051008635.1 Gammaproteobacteria bacterium | reverse complement strand
CACTTACTGGATGCTGCTGGAAATCCCCCTTGCGAGCGCTCTTTACTGGGGGTTCTATGGGATTCGGCCCAGCCTTGCGGTGACTGCCGCGGGGCTCCTGGTCCTGAGCGGCCCTCCTCATCACTCCGGCAGAGAGCGAGCGTGCGACTCGTCCCACAGGCGCGGCTGAGCGTTTGCCTTGAGTTTGTATATCCCGGCTATAGCCACCATGATTTATTTCTGAAGTCTATGAAGCCCTGCGCGAGCTCGGCGTCTCTAAGCCCCAGGGCTGCGGCAGTAGCCAGCCGACTTCGTTCGCCAGGGCAGAGCACTCTAGCTAATGCTCTATCGCGACTAAAAGGTTTCCATCCCTAAGCCGTTCCACCCTTGGCTGTGCCGGCGCCGCCTATCTGCGACCTTTCAAATCCAAAACAACCGTTCGTCAGTTATTAACGGACGCGTATGCAAATCTTTCTCAACTGCTGTTCATCTTTCGGCAATAGGTTCTTACAGTAACGGCAATTAGAACGACAAAACCTTTTGGAACAAACATCAGGAGAAAAGGATGTCCCGTCCAGCGATCGGGCCGCGCGCGAGCTGCGGTAGTAAGTGGCTGTTTCTTTTCCTCGCTGGTTACCTATCTTGGTTGCCCAACCATGCACATGCTCGGGAGATCCACCTAGACTACGGCTTGTATGCGACAGAGCGTAGTGCTATTGACGCATGCGGACCGCCGAGTTGCTTTAAGCCCTATGCGGTCTCAATACACGCTGAACTCTGCCGGGCCGGTGCCCCACCGTATACTGTGCCTTGGCCAGGATCATGGTGGAGGCCGGCGGGTCGCGATAAGCAGAGTAACGTTTATTACAGAATATATTCATTTTGCCAAGGAAGCAGTCGGTACCGCAATCGTTGTCCCGATGACTGGAACACTGATCCCGACACGGGCGCTTGTTCACTCACCTTTCCAGACGTAGACAAGAACCGCGGCCCTCACCAGTGCGGTGCGCGAAACACCAGCAACAACGGCAGCAATCCGATCAATGCCGCCAACGGTAACAAATATCAGGCCGAACCTGACTATCGAAGCGCCAGCGGCGAGCTGCGCTTCGAGCGCCATTACAACAGCCAACTGAACCGGGAGGTCGGTCTCGGTGCAGGCTGGAGCGCCACGTATCTCCAGCACCTCGACATCGACGGCACCGCTGTCGATCTGCATCAGAGCACGGGCCGCAATGAGTTGTTCACCTGTGCCGGCACAGGAACCTGTACCGGCGATGCCGACACCGTTACGCAAGTCATCAGACAAACCGATGGCTACACGGTGAATCGGTCCGATGACAGCGTCGAGGCGTACAACGCCGGCGGCCAGCTCCAGTCGATCACAACCCGCGCCGGTCGGCAGTACACGCTGAGCTACAACGCCTTGGGGCAGCCCAGCGAGGTCAGTGGGCCGTTCGGCCGCACACTTCAGTTCGCCTACGACGCAAACGGTCACCTGGAGACCCTCACCACGCCGGATGGTGACTATAACTACCACTATGGCCCCAAGGGTAATCTGGCTTCGGTTTCTTATCCGGACGGCACGAGCCGCGAATACATATACGACTACATTCCGTATCCGCACGCACTGACCGGTATCATCGACGAGAACGGTGATCGCTTCGCGACCTGGCGGTACGACGGCCACGGGCGCGCCACGTCCAGCGAGCACGGCAGCGGCGCCGATCGGGTGACACTGACCTACAACACCGACGGTACAACAACGGTGACGGATGCGCTGGGCGCAGCCCGTAACTATACATTCGCAACCCAGCATGGTGTGTTTAAGGTGGACTCGGTATCCGGCGACCGATGCACGTCCTGCGGCGGCTCAAGCCAGGCGACGACGTATGATGCCAATGGATATATAGCGAGCCGCACCGACTGGAACGGTAACGTCACCACTTATGTGAACAACGCCCGCGGATTGGAGGAGAGCCGCATTGAGGCCGCGGGCACACCGCAGCAACGCACGATCACCACCCAATGGCATGCTACCTTTCGCCTGCCCACACTGATTACTGAACCCGGCAAGACGATTGCGCTCGACTACGACCCGGTATCGGGTAATCTGCTGTCCCGCACCGAGACCGACACCGTTACCGGCGCGCAGCGGATCACCACCTTCACCTACACGCCCGAGCGCCTGATCGACACCGTCGACGGCCCGCGCACGGACGTGAATGACATCACCGACTACGACTACGATGCCGCGGGCAACCGTATTCGCATCACCAATGCGCTCGGCCACATCACGCGAATCACCGCCCACGATGGCAGCGGGCGGCCGCTGACCATCGTTGACCCGAACGACGTGACCATCACGCTGACCTATGATGCCCGCGGACGCTTGCGCACCCGCACCATCGCCGGCGCGCAGACCACGTTTGACTATGACAACGTCGGCCAGCTCACGCGCATTACACTGCCCAATGCGGCGTTTCTCGATTACGACTACGATGCCGCGCATCGCCTGACCAGCGTGGCAGACAACCTCGGCAATCGCATCGAGTACGGCCTCGATGCCATGGGCAACCGAACCGCCGAGCAGGTCTACGATCCTAACAGTGTCCTGACACGCACCCAGACCCGGGTCTACGACCAGCTCAGCCGCCTGCGCGAAGTGGTCGGCGCCGACAACCAGACCACCACCTACGAGTACGATGGTAATGGCAACCAGAAGCTGATAACCGATCCGCTGAACCGGGAGACCCGCTCCGACTACGACCCGCTGGATCGGCTGATCGCTACGACTGATCCGTTACAGGGCCAGACCGGCTATGGGTATGACAATCAGGACAACCTCGCCACCGTCACCGACCCGCGGGGCCTGACCACCACCTATACCTACAACGGCTTTGGTGATCTGACCACCCAGGCCAGTCCCGACACCGGCGCCACGACATACACATACGACGCGGCTGGCAACCGCGCCTCGCAAACCGATGCGAGAGGCATCGCTGCCCATTACACATACGACGCGCTCAATCGGCTTACTCATATCCAGTATCCGGACAGCAGCCGCAATGTCACGTACGCCTACGATAACTCAGGAGCAAGCAACGGCACAGGCCGCCTGACCGGCATGAGCGATGCGAGCGGCAGCACCGCGTACGGCTACGATGGACGAAATCTCGTCGCCGAAAGCCGGGTGATTCAGGGCGCTACCTATCTCACCCAGTACGGTTATGACGGCGCAGATAACCTGATCCAGATAACCTACCCCAGTGGGCGCATCGTGGACTACACGAGAGATGCAGCGGGTCGGGTCAGCACCGTCACCACCACGGACAACGGCTCGACAGATACGGTAGCCCGAGATATCCGCTACCTGCCGTTCGGACCGATGCAAAGCGCGATCCTGGGCAACGGCGTACCGGTGACACACACGTACGACCTGGACTATCGCCAGACGCACATCGACAGCGGCTCGGTTCAGTCACTTGGGTACACATATGATGATGCCCACAACATCACTGACATCACAAACAACCTCGACAGCAGTCGCAACCAGACGTTCGGCTATGATGATCTTGACCGCCTGACCAGCGCTTCAGGGATCTACGGCACTGTTGCCTACGACTACGATGCGGTGGGGAACCGGGCCAGCCGTACCGCGGACGGGAACGCCGACACCTATGCCTACGACAGCTTCAGTAATCGCCTGTTGTCGATTACCGGGCCGAACGCAGATGTGCTGGGCTACGACAACGCTGGCAACGTCACTCAGACCAACGGCGTGACCTACAGCTACGATGATACGAACCGAGTGATTCAGGCAAACGTAAGCGGTAGTGAGACGGGCTACACGTACAACGGCAAGGGCGAACGAGTCGTCAAGTCGACGCCCGCACAGACCACAGTCTTTCACTATGACCTGGAAGGCAATCTCATTGCCGAGACGACTGTAACCGGCCAAACGCAGCGAGAGTATATTTATCTTGACGGTCGACGGTTGGCAGTGTCGGAACCGGCGTCCGGGCAACAGCAGGCCGGAGCACCAAGCGACTACGCAGGCGTTATTCTGTCCGACAATCCGATGGGCTACTGGCGACTGGGCGAGCAGTCCGGCACCACTGCATTCGACCAGGGTGCAATTGCCAACGACGGCACCTTTACCGGCGGTATCACTATCGGCGAAGCCAGCCTGCTCGGAGACGTCGGCAATACAGCAACACGTTTCGACGGTTCCACTGGCCGCGTCGATGAAATAGGCGCCACCGCTGACTACAGCTTTGTTCAGAACACCGGCATTTTCACGCTTGAGGCGTGGATAAGGCTGGACGATCACACCGCTGCCATCAACGGGCAGACGATCATGGCCAGCGCCGTGTCGACATCGAAAAAAGGGTTCATGCTGCTATATGACAATAGCGCCGTCGTTGGTAGCGGGGTTCTAAGGCTCCTACTGCTCAACGGATCCAGAACGGCTATCGTGGATGCGCGGGCGCATAACGCCATCAAAGACAACGACGCCCATCACGTTGTGGTGACAGGTGACGGGACAAACATCAATTTCTATGTTGATGGGGTTAAGCAAACCGCACCCGAAACTATCGGCGCTTTATCTGCGGGTGATGCCAGTTTCCGGCTCTCAATCGGTTCTGGCTACAACAGGCGCCATATTCATCTCTTTGACGGTGTTATCGATGAAGTTGCGATCTACAGCGCGACATTGTCAGACGCCCAAGTGGTGACGCACTACAATGTAGGCATTGGCGTAGGCACCGATGCGTCTGTTTACTACATTCATAATGATCACTTGGGCACGCCACAGGTCATCACCGGTCACTTGCGGCAAGTGGTCTGGCAGGCCGACCAGACACCGTTCGGGCAGACAACCGTCACAACGAACACGCTTGGCAACAACCTCAGATTTCCGGGGCAGTATTTTGACTCTGAGACGGGATTGCACTACAACTACTTCCGGGACTATAACCCCGCTACTGGAAGGTACATTCAGAGTGACCCGATTGGGTTGGCTGGGGGGCTCAATACCTATGCTTACGCGTCCGCGAACCCGCTGGCTTATTACGACCCCTACGGCCTGTTTGAGTGGTCTCTGCCTCAGGTGGTTGTAGATTTCAGCGCTGGGTTGGGCGACGTACTTCTATTGGGCCAAGGGCAGCGGCTGCGCAATTGGACTGGAGTCGACGGCGGCGTTGACCGTTGCACAGGGGCGTACAACTACGGTACGTGGGCAGGTATTGCTGGGAGCTTCGCCACCGGTGCAGTTGGCGGTATCCGCGCCGCTGGTGCGCGAGGTGCTGGCATGGAGTTTTCACACTGGATTCCCGCCCGCATAGGTGGGCCGCGCACAATTGCGAACGGGAATTACGTGACAACAGCAACGCACGCTCTATCTGATCCATTCCGTTATCGGTTCATGTCGAGAGCATGGAAGGCGTCGAATCCAATGCCGAATAGACTGAATCAGCAGTGGGTTCGATTGCCTGATGTGTATAAGGGAGCTGCCGCAGGGGGCTCCTATGGTACCGCTGGCGCTGCTCTTAGTGACTGCGAGTGCAGACAGTGAAAGCGCTGGTCGAAAAGTTGCTTGGTATGGGTTCACGGTTGTCCGCACTAGAAGCTTTGGTTCTGGATGCGGTCAGACACCTTCTTGCCCCAAGTATTGCCGGCGTGTGGGACAAACAGGTGCGCTCGATTAACAAGGTTCAGCGTCTTCCGGAAGGTGTTGAAGTTAACTTCTACAGAATGACAGCAGGAAAGCCTAGCTTCGATGATGCTCTTGCTTTCGCTAATAGAACTGAAGAGCTAAAGGTTGCAACCGTTCAAATCCAGGTGCCGGCTGTTCAGGATACGCTAACTGCCAGCGTATGGTGTGTAAATGGGTTTTTGTTCTCCATCGAGTATAGGGGCAACGTGAAGTACTTTGAGGAGGCAGCTGGTATGGATCCGAAACCGGCGATCCAGATCGACTGCAAAATCGAGGCGGATTTGTCCACCGGCGCATAGAAAGTATACAACTACTTCCGCGACTATAACCCCGCCACAGGCCGATACATTCAGAGTGATCCGATTGGGTTGGATGGGGGACTCAACAGTTATCTTTATGCGAGGGCGAATCCGCTAATCTTTATTGACCCAACTGGTGAGGCCGGACTGCCTGGGTCTGGCGTTCCATGCTTCGGAATCGAATGCTTGCCCATAGATTGGCCAGAGGCAATTACCGACCCTAAGTGTCTAAAATGTTCTCAGTTGGCTTACTCGTGTATTACCGCAAGCGCGGTCAGCGCCTCGTTGTCTTGTCGGAACTGTGCGCTCACCAAAGGAGGGGATAAACTAGCGTGCATCGCTTGTGCGAACGATGCTATTGGAGGAGCAGGCTGTATGAGGGAGCATTGCTCTTGGGAGCCTTGTAATGATGATGACAGCTCAGAATCAGGTGGTGTCTGTCGAGTAGAACAATG
>JBPCXK010000224.1:0-22421 GCA_051008635.1 Gammaproteobacteria bacterium | reverse complement strand
AGACCATCTCGCGGTTGTTGCCGCGCTGGATGATGTGCTGAGGTTGGCCAGGCAGAACAAAGCGGGGTAGTCGAGCCATTTCAACATCTCGAACAAAGGGATCGAGAGTCAGGATAGCATAAAACCTTCAATCAATCGAGTCTGACCCCATTGATACCCTCGACCGGGCTCACCTTCGCAGGTAGCGGTCGTGCCGTGCGCCAGATCAGCACCACCAGATACAGACACAGCAGCAGGAGCACCGCCGTCACCAGCCATTGCCACTTGCCCGACAACAATTCGGCTGTAACATCGGCTAGCTGCATTTGTCTGGATTCCGGTTGAGGGGCGATTGCAGCTTCCTTCTTCGGCGCGGCCAACTGCTGCTGCAACAAGGTGAGTTGCTCGGCTTGCAATGTCATGAACCGGTCGTTCTGTTGCATATGCTTTTGTGTGCGCCGCAATTGGGCCTCCAACTCCTGGATCTGCTTGTCCTGGGTTTGCGCGCGCTCGCGGAGCAACACGAGTTCTGTCCTCAAAGCGGCATCGATCGCGCCACCTGACACCGAGCCCGATGTTGGCGCCTCCCGGTTTTCGTTTTGCTCGGAAGCGACGAGCTCGAGCCGCCCTTCGGATGGGCGCTGCGCTTGCGCAGCGGGCTGTGGCGGTTCAGAAGGCGACGACGCAACCGCCGTTTCCGGCGGTAGCGGCTCAGGAGGCGGTGACGCAACCGCCATCTTCGGCGCGGTTTCCAGTTCCGGCTCGCCAGTGCCGTCGCGGGACTCCTGCCACTCGGCGTACTGCTGCGCCGCTTCCGCCACCGCCTGGCTCTGGCTGATTCGAGTGATTTCCGTCAGGTCGGGAACTCTAAGCACCGCACCCTCGCGCAGAGCGTTGATGTTGTTGCCGATGAAGGCCTCAGGGTTCAATCGCAACATTGCGAGCATCATTTGCTGGATGTTGATATCGGCGGGCGGCATTGTATTGCGCGCAATATCGCCAAGGGTGTCGTCCTGGGCTGTCGTATATGTCGCCGGCTTATCATCAGCGACAGGAGGAAGCGCCGTGGTGACCATGATCGGTTTCAGGGGAGGTGCCGTGTCGACCGTGATCGGTCCTACCGGTGCGGGTTGCGGTTTGCTGACCGGAATCTGCGGGATTTCCTGGGGCCCATCCGCAATCGGGCTTCCCAGTGTCAGCAGGTATTCTCGCTGCAAGCGTCCGCGCGACCAGTGCACCTCCAGTAAAAAGTGCAGTGTTGTCGCGCTCAACGGCGCCGCGCTCGTGACCTCGATCACCGCGCTGCCGTCACCACGCTGGACAGCCCGGAATCTGAGGGTCTCGAGCTGCGGCGAACGCGCAAGGCCGGCGCGCTCGAACGCGTCACGATTCGCGAGCCGGGCGCGCGTGCCGCCGACATCGCCGGGGCGTGCCGCGATTAACCTGATCTCGGCGCGCAGCGGTTCTCCTGCGACGGAATTGACTCTCAGATCACCCAGGCCAAAACCCCATGCCGGCCCACAACCCAGGCACCACAGCATGATCCAGCCGACAGGCTGCCCGGAAATTTTCTTGTGACGCGACAAGATACTGGTCATTAATTCACGAGGGCGGATAAGGAGCGGACGAATCTTGCTTGTAAGGGATCAAACTGGCACTACTCGCCCAACGTTCGTTCAGTGGCCTTACGGATTCACGAGCAGTGTAGCGCGGCAACAAAATTCCGTCACGCCAACGGTTTTTATTTCACCCGGCAGAACGAATCGTCATGGGTCGCTGTCGGGCCCGCCTCAACGGCCGGCTTTGTCCAGTGGCGACATATTCCGCAAGACGCCTGTATAAGTCTTAGGGATGGGAAACGCCAGGTCGTTGACTTTGCTTGTGCGCAGACCGATCGCGATCAGCGCCTCGACAAACTTCACGGCGGCCGCAACGCCGTCGATAACGGGAATACCCAGTTCCTGATTGAGCGCATCGACCAGATCGAGCATGCCTGCGCAACCGAGCACAATTGCGCCGACGTGATCGTCGTCCCGGGCTTGTCGGCATTCCTCCAGGATCAAACGGCGTGCGTTGGAATGCGCGTCCTCCAGGTCCAGCACCGCGAGTTCCGTGGCGCGGATGTTCCGGCACAGATGATTCATGCCGTAACTGGCGACGAGGTGTCGCGCGATGTTGCTGGTGCGCCCCAACGTCGTCACGATGGCAAAGCTCGTGCTGACAAACGCTGCCGCGTGCATCGCCGCTTCAGCGATACCGAGCACAGGGCCACGCGCCAGCTCGCGCGCCGCCAGCAGACCCGGATCACCGAAACAGGCGATGACGTAACCATCAACGTCATCGGTTTCGCCGCGGCGGATTTCGTCCAACAGACCAATGGCGCTGACCGCCTCATCGTAGTGCCCTTCGATGGATGCAGGCCCACTTTCGGGGTTGACGCAGATGACTTCGGTACCGGCCGACGCCACGGCACGCGCGGCCTCGCCGATCTTCTCGGTCATGCTCGCAGTGGTGTTGGGGTTGATAACCTTGATACGCATTGGCTAACGCTGCAGGTGACGGCCCATCGGACGATCATTTGATTGTACAGTGATCGAGACGATACACGAAGGTGCCCCAGATTCCGCGCACGGCGCTTCTCAGCGTTCTTGAATTCGATCAATTCGGCAACAGGTGGCGAGAAGAAACGTTCCCGACACTCCAAACCTTAGGGTTCTGCCAGAAATAAGTTTGCATTTCTTAGGCCTAGGCGCCCGTGTGGCAAGGCGCGAGGCAGGCGAATAGCCGGCTATTTAACTGCCGAAGCAACGCCGCCACGCGGGATGGATAGACGCCGAGAAATGTGAAGTTATTTCTGGCAGAGCCCCTTGGCCCAGGGCGTTGTATTATGGTTACCGACCGAATTTCGGCCGTTGCCCACGGCGGACACAATCATGGAGCAGGGTTACGTTTCTCAAACAGGCGCCCCACACCTGTTGAAACGTGCGTTTAGCGCTATGGCTGGGCTGTTGTGTGTTGTTACCCCCGCGACGGCTTTCGCCCAGGATGGACCCACCCCGGTAAACACCGTCGAAGTCGCCACTGCGCCTCTGCACGAGGAGATTCCGCTCACCGGCAGCGTAACCGCGCGGCGTGTCTCGCGTTTGTCTCCTAAAGTGGAGGGATTTGTCGACGAGGTGTTGGTCGACGAGGGTGACATGGTGAGCGCAGATGATGAGCTTGTGCGGCTCGATCCGGTCATGGCCGAGATCGACTTGTCGCGCGTGCAGGCCCAGCTCGATGAGGCGCGCGCGCGACTAAAAGACGCGCGACGCCAACGCCGCGAAGCCCGAGAGTTGGTGAAAAAGCAGCACATCGCCTCGACCGACTACGAGTCGACCATCGCACAAGTGGAAATCAATTCCGCCGCCCAACAACGCCTGCAAGCCGAACTCAGACGCCAACAGGAGCTACTCGCCCGGCATTCGATTTATGCGCCCTTCGATGGGGTGGTGTCGGAGAAACTCATCGAAATCGGGCAATGGGTGGAGACCAGCACCACTCTCCTGGAGCTGGTCGAGTTTGGCGTCCTGCGCATCCAGCTCCCGGTCCCGCAGCACTATTTCAGTCAAGTCGATATCGGCACGCCGGTCACCATGCGGTTCGATGCCTTACCCGATCAGGTTTTCGACGGCGCCGTCACCTCGAAGATACCCGTTGGGCATACCTCAGCGCGCACTTTTCCAGTTCGTATCGAAGTACAAAACGAGCGTGGCATCATCGCGCCCGGCATGTCGGCGCGCGTTCGTGTGAAGCTGAAGCGTTCCGAGCAGGCAGTGCTGTTGCCGCGAGACGCCATTATCAAAAAGCCCGACGGGAGTGAATCGGTATGGCTCGTTGACGGAGAGGGCGATGGTCTGAAAGCCAATCCGGTCTCGGTCAAGACCGGACGAGCCTACCAGGAATATGTGGAAATTCTCTCCGACGGCTTGAAGGCCGGTGATCGTGTCGTCATTCGGGGCAACGAAATACTGCGCCCCGGCCAGGCAGTACGGGTGACCGAAGAGCTCAAACCGGCGCTTTGATGTTCAAGTTTGCCATTCACAATCCTACTATCGTGGCCATCGCCATGATTGTGGTTTGCCTGTTCGGCGTTCTCGCGACGCTGCGGGTGCCGATTCAGATGATTCCCGACCTGGACGTGCGTGTCGTTTCGGTGCGCACCTCCTGGCCCGGTGCGACACCACAGGACGTGGAGAAAGAGATCATCGTGGAGCAAGAGGAGTACTTACGCCGTATTCCCGGGCTCGAACGCATGATTTCGAGGTCGAGCACCGGAAGGGCCGAGATCGAGCTCGAGTTTCCTTCTGGTACCGACATCAACGAAGTGTTGATCCGCGTGAACAACGCGCTTTCTCAGGTGCCGGGTTATCCGGAGAACGTGGACGAACCCCGCATTGTCACCAGCTCTTTCTCGAACAACCCGTTTCTGTTTTTCAGAATCATGCCGCTGCCTGGAAATCCAAAGGACGTCCAGATGGTGCAGATGCGGGATTTCATCGAGGACCGCGTGCGCGCTCATGTTGAACGTGTGCCCGGCGTATCAGAGGCGTCGATATGGGGCGGCGCCAAGCGTCAGATTCGCGTTCGTGTTGATCCGGTAAAGCTGGCGGAACGTGAGATCACGCTCCTCGATGTTCGCAATGCGATCCGCTCACGTAATCGTGACGTCTCCGGCGGCGATCTCGATAGCGGCAAACGCCGTTATCTGTTGCGCACGATCGGCCGCTTCACCACGGTCGAGGACATCGAGAATATGGTGATCGCACGTCGGGGGGAGGCCTTTATCCGGTTGCGCGACGTCGGTTCTGCGGAATTGTCTACTTTCGAGGTGCGCAACTACTCCTACGCCAACGGCCGACCCAACATCACCATGGGGGTACGTCGTCAGGTCGGTTCGAACGTCGTCGAGGTCATGGAAGGCGTAATGGCCACGGTCGTGCGACTGAACGAAGGCGTTCTAAAGCAAACCGGCCTCGAGATGGAATTGACCAGCGAGGACGTGAAATATGTAGAGGATGCGGTTGGCGTCATCAGAAAGAATCTGATCATAGGCGCCGTGCTCGCCACGCTGGTCCTGTTTCTCTTTTTGCGCTCCACATCCGCAACGCTCGTGGGCGCCGTGGGCATACCGATCTGCACCATTGCCGCCTTCCTCGGATTGCTCGTAAGCGGCCGGACCATCAATGTCATTTCGCTGGCCGGTGTCGCGTTTGCGATCGGTATGACTTTAGACAACAGCATTGTGGTGCTGGAGAACATCTACCGCCACATGTCGCTCGGCAAGAAACGTCTACAGGCGGCCCTGGATGGTGTCAGAGAGGTTTGGCCTGCCGTCCTGGCCTCTACGCTGACGACCGTGTTCGTATTTATTCCCATCATCTTTATCACAGAAGAGGCCGGGCAACTTTACTCCGATATCGCAGTCGCCATCTCCGCCTCCATTCTGTTATCCATGGTCGTGGCGATCACCGTCATCCCAGCCGCTTGTGGCCGTTTCTTGAAACCCGCCCAAATGACATCGGTCCGCCGCTTCAGTTTGTACGGATTGGGACAGGGGTTCGGCAATCTCGTCATGCGATTCGTGCAATGGCTGATGGGTGGTGTCGTCCGACGTTTAGCTTTGATCACAGTAGTGCTTGCAGTTTCGGTAACCATCATTGTGAAGCTGACGCCGAAGGCGGAATACCTCCCGGAGGGCGAAGAACAGAAGGTCTTTGCTTTTATGTTTGCGCCGCCGGGTTACAACATCGATGTGATGCACAAAATTTTCAAGCAGCTCGATGATCAATTTGTATCTCACGTCGGCGAGGATCCCAGAAAGTTTGCTGACGGTGAAAGCGAGATTCCAGGTCTCAATTTCGCGGTCGGCTATGCCGGCCCGCAAAGGATCCTGTACATACCGGAAGTCACGGCGCGTGAGCAAATTGATGATTTGATGGAAATCGTCAGCCAAAAAGTGGGGGAGTTTCCGGGGCTCATTGCATTCGCTTCGCGGGGTTCTATCTTTGCGAGTAACTTGGGAGGAAGCCGTAGCATCAACCTGGATATCAGTGGCGCGGATCTGCCGGCCCTCTTTGACGCCGGCTTCAAGGCCTTCATCAAGTCCAAAGAAATATTCGAGAACCCCCAGGTCCGCCCTCAACCCTCCAGCCTTGCCATGGGTCAACCGCTTATCGAGATTCATCCGGACTGGGAGCGGGCAACAGAATTGGGCATCGATGCAGACAATTTAGGCTATACCATTTGGGCTTATTCCGATGGAGCGTATGTGGATGAGTTCTTTTTAGCCGACGACAAGATCGACATGTTTCTCTACTCGACCCGGGGCGCGGTGGAACGTCCACAAGACATCGACGATGTGTTGTTGTACTCCGCGCGCGGCGGAATCGTGCCGTTAAGCGCCGTCGCGCGGGTCGACGAAACAGTGAATACAGAGACGATCCGGCGCGTAGACGGAGAACGCACCATCACATTGTCGATCATACCGCCGCGCGATATCCCACTCGAGGCGGGAGTGGAGACGGTGGAACGCGAGCTCGTACATGGGCTCAAGGCGTCGGGGGTAGTTGCTGACGATATTCACATGGCCATTACCGGCGCGAGTGATCGTCTGAACGCGACTCGCGAGGCGCTGAGCGGTAACTTTATCGTCGCCGTATTGGTTGCCTATCTGCTCATGGTCGCCATATTTTCACATTGGGGCTATCCGTTCCTGATTATGACGACGGTGCCGATCGGCATCAGCGGCGGCATCGTAGGGCTGTGGTTGCTGAATCTCATCGGCGCCCGTGTGGACACCTTTGGCTACGGCAATTTTCATCAGCCCTTTGACATGATCACGATGCTCGGATTTCTCGTCCTGATCGGCACGGTCGTGAACAACCCTATCCTTATCGTCGAACGAACCGTTACCAACATGCGGCAGCGCGGTATGGAGGCGATCGAAGCCGTGATGGAAAGCACACGAACACGCTTACGACCCATTATGATGTCCAGCATTACCACTGTGTTCGGACTGTCACCGCTGGTGTTCAACCCCGGCGCGGGCACAGAACTCTACCGTGGCCTGGGCGCCATAGTGTTATTCGGCCTGCTTTTCTCCACCATCGTTACGTTGACGTTCATGCCCGCCGTACTATCACTGATCCTGCAATGCCGCGACCACATACTCGCGCGTCGACCAGTTCTTGAACAGCGGGAAACCTGATGCAGCCTTGCGCCCACGAATCGAGCCGGAACCCCGTGCATGCGCTTGTTTTAAAGTGACGCCGTGACCGGCCCTAAACTCAAATCCTCCGATCATCCGGGCTTATCGCCGGAGACCCTCACCGCGCAAGCTTTGGGAAACGTGGATGAGAGAACCAAGGCGCTGGTGCCGCCCATACATCCCTCGACTACTTTTGAGCGCGATGCCGACGGTGAGTATCGCTCCGGTCGCGGGTATTCGCGACCTCACAATCCTTCGTACGACGAGCCGGAGTCGTTGCTGGCGACGCTGGAGGGCGGGAGTGATTGCCTGGTGTTTGCATCCGGGATGGCGGCCGCCGGCGCGGTGTTCCAGTCGTTGCTGCCCGGCGACCATGTGGTTGCGCCGCGAGTCATGTATTGGGCATTGAGGAAATGGCTGATCGAATCGGCCATGAGTTGGGGGCTGGATGTCGAGTTTCTCGATACCGGCGATCTCGACCAACTCCGCGCCGCCATGCGGCCAGGCAAAACGCGTTTAGTCTGGTTGGAGACGCCGGCGAATCCCAGTTGGGACGTGACCGATATTGCCGCCGCGTCGGAAATTGCTCGTGAGGCCGGCACCCGCCTGGCTGTCGACAGCACGGTAGCGTCACCGGTCATTACCCGCCCCATTGAGCACGGCGCTGATCTGGTGATGCACTCCGCCACCAAATACTTGAATGGTCACGGCGACCTGGTAGCCGGTGCACTGGTTTGCCGCGAGCAGGATGCGTTCTGGAACCGCGTCAAAGCATGGCGGCGCGACGGCGGAGCCGTGCTGGGGGCGTTTGAAGCCTGGCTGTTGCTTCGCGGAATGCGGACCTTGTTCGTGCGGGTACAGCGTTGCTCGCAAAGCGCACTGACAATCGCTCGGCACTTCCATGGACATCCGAAGTTGCACGCAGTGCTCTATCCCGGCCTGGCCGATCACCCTGGTCACGACATCGCGAAGCGACAGATGAAAGGCGGCTTCGGGGGCATGTTGTCGGTGAGACATCGAGGCGGCCAGGTGGGGGCGATGGAAACCGCAGCCCGTGTGAAAGTCTTCAAACGTGCCACTTCCCTGGGCGGAGTCGAAAGCCTGATCGAGCATCGAGCCAGCATCGAGGGGCCGTCAACGCCGGTCCCGCGGGATTTGTTGCGGTTGTCCATTGGTTTGGAGCACCCCGATGATCTCATTGCCGACCTCGAGCAGGCGCTGGAACACGCGGTCGCCGACCCGCATGGAGACGACGGGGAAACATCATCGTCGCCGGCGAGTCAGGGCGACGCATTGACTCAAGCCGTAGAGAAGCTGTTGGCGGAACGAGTCAGGCCAATCGCCGCCGAGAGAGGCGGCGATCTGCGGCTGCGAACGGTTGCACACGGCGCTGTACAGCTCGAGATCTCAGGCTCACCCGGCGCGACATTTCCGCTGCGCGCCCACATCACAGCCCTTATCCGGCACTATATCGATGCAGATCTGCGGATAGCGTTCCTCACTGCGGATAGCGATAGTGGGGCAGCGGGCGGGTCGGTTGCGCAGCGGGTCGCCGCGCTGCTGAACGACCAGATCAACCCTGCGGTGTCGGCGCACGGTGGACAGATCCGGCTGGCCCGGATCGAGCACGATGTCGCGTATCTGACCCTGGAAGGCGGCTGCCAGGGCTGCGCAATGGCTGACGTCACCTTGCGGCAGGGCGTAGAGGTTCTGATCAAGGAGCACGTTCCGGAAATTGTCTCGGTAGTAGACGAAACCGATCACGCCCAGGGCAGGCAGCCTTACTTCAAAACCAGGAAAGGCGTGTGATCCGGCCGGCCGTGCATCGCGTATTGATCCTGACCCCCAGCTCTTCATATCGCGTCAGCGACTTTCTCCAAGCCGCGGCGCGATTGAAGGCTGAAGTCGTGATCGGCACGGATCACACGCTGGTGATGCAGCAGTTTACCGCTGACTCGCTGCTGAGGCTCGACTTCGGTGATCCGGAAAATGCGGCGTCCCAAATAGTCTCCAGTCACGACAGGAAACCGTTTCACGCGCTCATCGGCGTCGACGAATCGACATCCCTGATTGCCGCCACCGCGGCCAGGATGGTCGCACTACCCCACAACTCACCACAATCGATACGCGCTGCGCACAACAAACATGCAATGCGCTGCGCTCTCGAAGATAAAGATCTTGATAGTCCTGGCTTTCATCTCTTGCGGCTCAACGATGACCCGAAAGCACTGTCAACGCGCGTGAAGTATCCCTGTGTCCTGAAGCCGCTGGGACTCTCGGCGAGCCGAGGGGTGATTCGAGTGAACCAGCCCGCCGAGTTCGTGGTGGCGGCCAAGCGGATTCGTGGCATTCTCGCGCAGGTCGGCAAGCTACCGCTGGAGCTACGTGATTCGATTCTCACCGAGGATTTCATCCCCGGCCGCGAGCTCGCGTTGGAAGGATTGCTTACCCAGGGGAGGCTGGAGGCGCTTGCCCTTTTTGACAAACCCGATCCGCTGGACGGGCCTTACTTCGAAGAAACGCTTTACGTAACCCCTTCTCGACTCGCGCCTGAGGTGCAAGCGGCCGCCCTGGAGGCAACCCGCAAAGCATGCCAGGCGCTCGGGCTCGTCACCGGTCCCGTTCATGCTGAGCTTCGGGTCAACGAAACGGGGCCATGGCTGATCGAGCTTGCCGCACGCTCCATCGGCGGACGTTGCTCTCGGTCACTGTCTTTTGCTGACGGTATGAGCCTCGAAGAGTTGATCATCCGCGACGCTCTTGGGTTGCCAGCCACACACGCCAAACCGGACTACAAAGCCTCGGGCGTGATGATGATTCCGGTCCCCGGGGCGGGCATATTGCAAGCGGTTCACGGGATGGAAGCTGCCCGTTGCACTTCGGGCGTGACCGAGCTGGTGATCGAGCCGCTACTCGGCGAACGGCTGGTCCCGTTGCCGGAAGGTGATCGCTATCTCGGGTTTATTTTTGCTCGGGGGCACACGCCCGAGGCGGTCGAAGCGGCGCTGCGGTGTGCGCACACGAAATTGCGGTTCGAGCTGAAAGAGAGTCGTAGTATCGTACTGTGGGGGTGAGCCAGGCGAACCCCACCGGCCATTGCGCAACAATATGCCGCCCTTAGGGCGACGGTCATTTGATGGTGGGGTTTTCAAAAACCTGCCGCCCGCCCGTCGCTGCGCGGGTCGCTGGCGCCTTCGATGAGTCCATCGGGATGCAGCACCAGCGCGCCGGCGTGCCCCATGACAGTGTCGAAAGCTTGTACGACCTCGACGTCGTGTCTGGTGCGCAGCTCATCGATGAGTTGTGTGGGGAATCGAGACTCCAGTTTTAGCGTGGTGCTGTCCGCGCCCCACGTGCGGCCATACAACCATCGCGGCGCGCTTATCGCGGTTTGCAAGTCCTGTTTGAACCAGGCGTGCCGAGTGAGTATCTCCGCCTGGGTCTGCGGTTGTCCGTCACCGCCCATCGTGCCGTAGGGCATCACGCATCCGTCGTTGAGCACCGCCAGGGCCGGATTGAGCGTATGAAAGGGCTTGCGGCCGGGTTCAAGTGAATTGCTCATGCCCTGTTCCAGCTGGAAGCTGGTGCCGCGGTTTTGCCATTGAAACCCGGTTTCCTCCAGCACGACGCCCGAGCCGTACTCCCAATACAGGCTCTGGATGAAACTGACGGCGCGGCCCGCTCTATCGACGGCGCCCATCCAGATCGTGTCGCCTTTCTCGGCAACATGCCGCGATTCTCGGGCGCGTTCGAAACTCACGCGTGAGGCAAGCTCGTCAAGGTGAGCGGCAGAAAGAAACGTCTCGGGCTTGATCTGCCTGAAGACTGGATCACCGATTTCTCTGTCGCGAATCTGGAACGCCAGCTTGGTGGCTTCGACAAGCCCGTGCACGAAACGGAACTCCTCCGGCTTATCGATACCGAGGCGATCGAACACACCCAGGATCATGAGTGACGCGAGCCCTTGCGTCGGTGGAGGCAAGTTGTAAACGCTCCCGATCGACAGCCCGATTTCGAACGGCTCGACCATGTGGGAGTGATGCCCGGCCAGATCGGCGGCGGTCAGCGGACTTCCGGCGCGGGAGAGATCAGCGGCGATGGCCTGGGCGAGCGTCCCTCTATAAAAGTCATCCAGACCGCGATCTGCGAGCACTTTGAGCGTTGCCGCAAGCCTGGGTTGCAGTTGCAGGGAACGGGACGCGCGCGGCTTTCCTTCCGCCAGGAAAGTCCCCGCAAAACCGGGCACATCTTTCAACTCGTTCAGTTTGTCACGCGTCAACGCCTCCTGGCCCGAGGTAACGGGAACACCGTGCTCCGCATACCAGACCGCGTCCTGTAACAGGCGCTTCAGCGGGAGGGCGCCGCCCCATCGCCCACTCAGTTGCAGGGCGAGATCCCAGCCCGACACGGTTCCGGCGACCGTATTTGCCGCCAGCGGTCCACGCGATGGGATTTTTTGCAGGCCTTTCGAATGGTATAGCGCTGGCGTAACACCACCGCCGGCCGCGCCGCACGCGTCGATACCGACCGGAGCCTCGCCCGGCGACTTGATCAACCAAAAGCTATCACCGCCGATACTGTTCATGTGCGGGTACACAACGGCGATAGCGGCCGCCGCGGCCACCATCGCCTCAATGGCATTGCCGCCTTCGCGCAGCACCGCGAGTCCTGACTCGGCGGCCAAATGATGCGGCGCTGTTACCATGCCTCGCGTTGCTGTTGTGGTGTGTAGCATTAATGTTGTTCCGGCTACTTAGTCGTAAGACCTGGATCCCGGATAAACGCTATCGCGTTTTCCGGGATGACGGTTACCCTCCGGTGCGAAGTTTCGTGGGCCCAAACTCTGCGCTTCACGTCCGCATACTGCCAACAGTACCGTCGCAATGCCGGCCAGCGCATCCCAGCCTGAGCTGTGTCCGATCGCATCCACTGCGGGCAGTATGGATTCGATCTTTTCACGATCACCGGTGCACAATGCAATCATCATATCGTGCAGCACTGCGGCGCCCTGACCCTCAGCGGCGCTGCACAAGTGTACGTAACTGATGGCGTTAGTCCGGCCTTGCGCGTACCGTAACAGCTTGTCCGCAAGCCGCTTACGCGCCGCGGTGTACTCGAATGCATGCAAGGCTACCAGTACGCCACCCAGAAAGTCATCACCCGATGGCGTTAATCCCTGGCCCAAACCAACGAGATCCAGCATCTCTTGCGGAATGTCTGCTTCTTTTTGCCGCACGACGCCGTCCAGCCAATTTCCAGTGGCGCTAACGGCGCGACCCGCGCGCCGTGAGATTGCGCTATGCAAATATGTGTGATCCGAGCTCCCGACTGGGTGGTTCGGAAAAACAAAAGACATCAGCCCCGACGCGACCGAGTCGAGCTGCGCTATTGCCATCGACAGCGCGTTAATACCCGCTCCCACCTTATCCGGCCTCCACTCGGAGGGAAAAGCCGGTGGCGCCCATGGGCTTGCGGATGACACATCAAACGAAAGGTTGGCGTCAAGATAGAGACGGTTCGTATCGAAGTGACCACGCAGGCCCTGTCGCACGTCCTGATCTCGCCAATCCACGTCGGCGGTTGCATCGCAGACACAATTCAGCGGTCCGGCGCCGATTCCGGAACCCCCGATGCACAGCAGACCGCAATGAGCGTTACGCACATAAAAGCTGCGCTCGAAAACGGCCTCTACCATCGCGCTACACGCCGTCCATCTCCTGCGCGCCGTCGCACCAAGCAGTACGACAGACCAGGTCGTCGGGTAGGTCCCAGCAGGAGAGGAAGTACGCATTGCAATATGAACGTTGTTGATTGACACCTTATGTGGGCATGGATACAGTCAAAAGAGAATGCTTTCCGCAACATACAAGCCATTCATGATCCCGCCGGTCCGGGCGGGCCGGATTGTTGATTCTACAGAGCTGTGACGGCTTCCGTCATGCGCTCTGACACTTTGCTCCTCGGTGAGCAAATCATGGCTCATATCGATGCGCTTGCCGAATGCAGCGAGTCGCCCGATCTATTGACGCGCAGTTACCTCACGGCGGAGCACCGGCGCGCGAACGAGCGGGTGATGCAGTGGATGAACGCTGCGGGTATGGCGAGCCGCATCGATGCGGTCGGCAACGTCGTGGGGCGCTACGAAGGCCGAGCACCTGGTTTGCCCGCCGTGGTGCTCGGCTCGCATCTGGACACCGTTCCTGATGGGGGTAAATTCGACGGCATGCTCGGTGTGGTGACGCCGATCGCGTGCGTCGCAGCCTTGCACCAGCGCAGGGAAAGACTCCCGTTCGCTATCGAAGTCATCGGCTTTGGTGACGAAGAAGGCACTCGCTTTCAGTCGGCATTGTTTGGCAGCCGGGCCGTGGCGGGAACGATCGACAAAGCCGCGCTGAAAGAAGCCGATGCGGATGGCGTTACTCTGGAGGAAGCCTTGCACGCGTTTGGCTTGAACCCCGGGGAAATCGACGAGGCGCAACGCACGTCGCATGAGTTTCTTGCCTATGTCGAGCTCCACATAGAACAAGGCCCGATCCTGGAGTCAGAAGGACTTCCGGTTGGCGTCGTCACCGCGATCTCCGGTCAGACGCGGCTGGCCGTGACCATCGACGGAAAAGCCGGGCACGCGGGCACGGTGCCGATGAACCTCAGAGCAGACGCGTTAACAGCCGCGGCCGAGATCGTATTAAAGGTTGAAGCCATATGCCGCGAAACACCCGGCGCCGTGGGAACGGTTGGCAGACTCGAAGCACTCCCTGGGGCGGCGAACGTCATACCGGGGCACGTCGGCCTGACGATCGACATGCGCGCGCCAACGGATGATCTGCGGAACGCGATCGTCGAAATAATACAATCGCACGCGCGTGCTGTGGGTCGACAGCGAGGTCTCGGTGTGCACATCGAGAATTATCACAGCAGCGCTACCTGCGCGTGCAGCCCCGCGGTCATGGAACAGCTGGAAACCTCCGTCGAGGCCATGGGCATTGCCTCTCGATGTTTGCCCAGCGGAGCCGGACATGACGCCTCAGCCATCGCCGACCTCACGGATGTCGGTATGCTGTTCGTGCGTTGCAGGGAAGGCATCAGCCACCATCCGGATGAATCCATCACCGTCGAAGACGCAGAAACCGCAGCGCAGGTGATGCTGCATTTTCTGCGCAACTTCGATCCGGGCGGGAAACCATGACAGCCGCCAGGGAACTACTCGAGACCCCTCTCGCCGTTGTCAACCTTGGGCTCAGCGAATTCAGCGACAATTTAAGGCGCAGAGGTGTTGCCGTCGTCGACGTCGACTGGACACCCCCGAGCCGTGAGGCGCTTGCCCGGACAGCCATGGTGCACAAGCTGGAGCATCAGGTTCTGCCGGATGGAACGAAAGCATCCGATGTCATCGACAAGGCCAACGACAGGGCCATTGCGGACATGTTCGCTGCGGAACCGGCGCTTGTCGATGTATGTCCGGCCGGTGAGGTAATCGAGGGGCTCGAAGACCGGATGATCCTGCATGCGGGACCACCAATCACCTGGGACCGGATGTGTGGCCCCATGCGCGGGGCTATCGCCGGCGCGGTCGTGTACGAAGGCTGGGCCCGCGATCTCGAGCATGCCGCGTCGCTGGCCGCTTCCGGCGACATCGACTTTCAGCCCAATCATCACTTCCGCGCCGTTGGTCCTATGACGGGCCTCACCACACCGCACATGCCCGTGATGGTGGTCGAGAACCGCGCCCATGGCAATCGGGCCTTTTGTACGCTCAATGAAGGGCTCGGCAAGGTCATGCGTTTCGGGGGCAACGACGACGAGGTGATTACCCGTTTGCGATGGCTGGCTGATGTTCTTGGCCCCGCACTCACCGCTGCGCTGCGCTCATGTGGAGGGATTCCACTCAAAAACATCGTCGCTCGGGGTCTGACCATGGGCGACGAGATGCATCAGCGCAATGTCGCGTGCACGAGTCTGTTTCTTCGCGAGATCGCACCGCCGCTTGCCGAAAGCATGGCGAATGGCAGAGATTTGAGCTCCATCCTGCGTTTCATTGGCGGCAACGATCAGTTCTTTCTCAACGTCGCGATGGTCATGGGCAAGGCAATTATGGATCCGCTGCGCCGGGTACCGCGCTCGTCCATCGTCACGGCAATGTGCCGCAACGGTACAGACTTCGCCATCCGGGTTGCCGGCACCGATGACACCTGGTTCGTGGCTCCTGTGGAAATGCCTGAGGGCCTGTACTTTCCCGGCTTCACCGAGCGCGATGCCAATCCGGATATGGGAGATTCCACTATCGTCGAAACTATGGGGCTGGGCGGCTTTGCAATGGCTGCCTCGCCGGCCGTGGCAGGCTTTGTCGGGGCCGGCGACGCCGCCGATGCGCTCGACTACACGCGCTCGATGTACGAAGTCACCGTGGCGCAAAATCCCGAGTGGACCATCCCGGCGCTGAACTTTGCGGGCGTACCGACCGGTATCGACATCCGCAGAGTTGTCGAGACGGGGGTCGCGCCAACCATCAACACGGGCATCGCCCACCGCGAACCGGGCATCGGTCAGGTCGGCGCGGGTGTTGTACGGGCGCCGCTGGCGTGCTTCGAGCAGGCGCTTTCGGCGCTCACCGCGAAGCTCGCTCCATAGCCATGGCCGACTCGTTGTTAAACCGGATACGGCGTGGTTTCTATCTGGATTCGGTCGCGCTGATGCGCATTTCCGCACAAGTGGCCAGCCTGCCGCAAGTTCAGGAAGCCGCATTGATGATCGGCACGCAGGCCAACAAAGATGTGCTGGAAAACGCGAGGCTGTGAACGGATGAGGGCAGGGGGGCCGGACCCGATGATCTGCTCCTCGGCGTGCGAGCCGACACCAGGGAAGCCGTCGAGCAGGCGATGACAAACGCCACTGCCGCTCTCGAGCAAGACGTCTGCGCAAGCTCGGGCGCAAACCGCTCGGCGCGCGTGCGAACGATCAAAGCTGCGGTATCGACATTGCCGCATGCGAATCTCTCGCTGATCTCCGTGCCCGGCGAGTTCGCGGCGATTGAGGCAAGACGCGCTCTCGCGCTCGGTATGAACGTCATGATCTTCAGCGACAACGTGCCGGTCGAACAAGAACGAGGGCTCAAAGAATATGCCCGCGAAAAAGGGTTGCTCGTCATGGGTCCCGACTGCGGCACGGCAATAATCGCCGGCACACCGCTGGCCTTCAGCAACGAAATACCACACGGCCACATCGGCGTGGTGTCGGCGGCAGGGACCGGGCTGCAGGAGTTCTCGGTGTTGATCGCACGCCATGGACACGGCATTTCACACGGCATCGGCGTCGGCGGCCGGGATCTGAGTGATGCCGTTGGCGCCATCACCACCGAAACAGCGTTGGATGCTCTCGAAGAAGATCCGCAGACCGAGCAAATCGTCCTCATTTCCAAACCTCCCGGCGAGCAAACGGTCAAGCGCATTTTGCGGCGCCTCGAGCGGTGCCGAAAACAGGTCATCGCCTGCTTGCTGGGTCTCGACAATCCGCTCGAGGCCGCAGACAACGTGACGCTCGTAAGGACCATAAAGGCGGCAGCCGAATACGCAGTGGGCGAAACGATCGGTGCGGCGTTTTCCGTCGATCAAGTTGCACGAACGGCTGGTGGCAAACGCGGATGGATACGCGGGCTCTACTCGGGCGGCGCGTTATGCGCCGAGGCGCAAGTCGTGTTGCGCGACAGCGGTTTGAACCCCCAAAGCAATGTGCCAACACCGGGATGTTCGCACACCGGCCGGCTGGACGCCGGCGCGCATGTGCTGATCGATCTGGGCTCCGATGAGTATACGGCGGGCCGCCCGCACCCCATGATCGAACCCGCGGTGCGCAGCACAGCTGTGGCATCCGCGCTTGAAGATCCGCAAACGGCGGTGATTTTGCTCGATGTCGTGCTCGGCTACGGCGCGCATAGCGATCCGGCCGGGGCGATCACGACGGTACTGGACGACTTCGACGGCAAGCGACCCGCTGTGGTCGCCAGCGTGTGCGGAACCGAAGGTGACATCCAGGGGCTGCACGGACAAATCCGCCGTCTGGAAGGAGCGAACGTTATCGTCGCGCCATCGAACGCGCATGCCGCCGAAGTTGCGGCCAGAATCGTTCAGTCGGATTGATATGGCCACACGTCTGGTAGTTGCTGTTGGGGGAAACGCGATTCATCCCGGACACATGCAGGGAACGGTCGACGAGCAGATCGCTACCGCCGAGGCGACGGCCAGATCACTCTTGCCGATCATGGAATCGGACAACGAGTTAGTGATCACACATGGCAACGGGCCCGTCGTCGGCAAAATACTGATGCGTCAGGCGCTGGCGAGTGGTCGCGTGGCGCCGATGACGCTTGATATCTGCGTGGCGCACTCCCAGGGCGGTATCGCCTACCTGCTCATGCAGGCGCTCGAAAATCGGTTGCGCAAAAGCGGAAATTCCCGGCGCGTGGTGACCGTGCTGACCCAGGTCGAGGTCGACCCGGTCGATCCTGCCTTCCAGGAGCCCACCAAACCAATAGGCTATTTCTATACGAAAGAAGAGGCGCGGAAGATCGGCCTCGAGCTCGGTTGGGCCATGCAGGAGGACGCGGGGCGCGGCTGGCGTCATGTCGTGCCATCTCCCGAGCCGCAGAGAATCGTTGAGATTGAGAGCATCGCCGATGAGGCGGCAAACGGCTCGGTGGTCATCGCTTGCGGTGGTGGCGGAATCCCGATCGTGCGCACACCGGACGGTGCAAGTCTCGGTGCGGAAGCCGTTATCGACAAGGACCTGAGCTCGGCCGTGCTGGCAAATGCGCTACGGGCCGAGGTCATCATGCTGCTCACCGGCGTACCCCACGTGGCGCTGAACTACGGAACTCCGGCCGAGCGCCAGCTGCGGCGCACCACATTGTCGGAAATGCGTCGTCACTATGAGGAGGGCCAGTTCGCCGAGGGCAGTATGGGCCCGAAGGTCAAGGCAGCCATTCGCTTTCTCGAGGGAGGCGGAGCGTGCGCCATTATTGCGCACCTGCATGATGCCGCGACTGCGCTGTGGGGCGACTGCGGGACCCACATTTTCCCGGACGCCGCATGATTACTTTCCCCGCGCCTCCCAACGTGCGATGGCGTCTGCGGGCAGCGGCCCATCGGGCTTCGCTACGCTCAGCACCAACCTACGCCTCATTCGAGCTCGACGACAGCGACGGGCCGGCGGCCACTGCGGCGTCGCTCTCGGGGACCATCACGCAACCTGTTCGAGCACGAACTCAATCAGCTTGTCCGGTTTTGCATGAAAATCATTGAACACGACCGTGCCATCCGGAGCGATGAGGATCAACCAGGGCGTTCCGCCGGTGCGGTACATCCGCATGGTGTGCGGGGGCTCGTGCGTGTCCGGGTCGCCCGGGTCGTGGCCCATCGTAATCGGTAACTCATACTTCAACTGTAATTTTCTGACGTCGTCTTGCGTGTTGGACGAAAAACCTTCGAATACCGTCTGGATGCCGGCAATTGCAACCCTGGGGTGGTCCCAAAACGCGTCAGAAAATTTCTTCAAGGTCGGGAAGCCGTTCGAATGACAACCAGGGCACCAATCCTGAAAGCACTTCAGCAGTACCCACTTACCCCGGTTCTCCATCACGCCAAAACTGGTCGGCTCACCGTCCTTGTCAATCCAGTAATCGACGGATATTTCCGGAGCGGGCTGTCCGAGGATACCGTATTTGTGTTTGCTTTCTGCCAATGCCGTTTCTGCCCGGAAAAAATGCGCCGAACCGGCCAAGGCCGCCCCGGAATACGCAATGAAGTGGCGTCGGCTCCTTGAGAACGCTACGTGCTGCACTTGCTGACTCCTTCCTAACCCGGTCTAGCCGGAACCAAAACCTGTGCCCCCTCAACGGCGGACTTTACCACGCCTTGCCCACCGCAACGCCGGCGTTTGAGGCGCGCGGCCGTGGACAAGGCGTGGAAAAGTCCGCCTCACCCCGGCGCGACCGCCGATCGAGAAATTCTTGGTCTTTTTGTCCAAGATTTCACTGGTGAAGGTACTAAACCGTAAAGACAAAGGACTGCCAGCCGGTTCAGGCTGCTACTGACTTAATCTTACCAGAACGTTTGAACGACAGATTCTGTTCTCTCGGGATGTGCGCGGCGGCCTCTTTATCGCTTGAACTGCCCAAGCGCATCGTGTTCCATTCGCAACAACCAGTATGACACTACCGTCGCCGGAGCAACTCCAATGCCAGATCACATCGACGAGCTCAACCCGCCGCGCCGGATCCTGATGGGCCCCGGTCCGGTCGACGCCGACCCGCGCGTGCTGCGCGCGATGAGCACGCCGCTGGTAGGACAGTTCGATCCGGTATTCACCGGCTACATGAACGATGTGATGGCTGCCTACCGGCGCGTGTATCAGACCGAGAACCACTGGACCCTGCTGGTAGACGGCACGGCAAGGGCGGGAATCGAAACGATATTGATGTCGATTCTGACCCCCGGCGACCAGGTGCTGGTGCCGGTGTTCGGGCGCTTTGGTCATTTGCTGCATGAAATTTCCGACCGCTGCGGTGCGCGGGTGAGGACTATCGAGACCGACTGGGGCACCGTGTTTCGGCCGGAACAGATCGAGGCGGCGATACGCAAGACCAAACCCAGGATGCTCGCGCTGGTGCATGGCGACACGTCGACCACCATGGCTCAGCCACTCGCGGATATCGGTGAGATCTGCCGCGCGAACGACGTCCTCCTGGCGGTCGACGCGACCGCGACGCTCGGCGGCATGGACTTGCAGGTGGACAACTGGAGAATCGACGCGGTCGCGGCCGGTTTGCAGAAATGCATGTCCGGTCCACCCGGCACTTCACCAATCACCATCAATTCACGCGTCGAGCAGGTGCTCTCGCAACGCCGGCACATCGAACGCGGCATTCAGCCCGACGGGTTCACGCCATCCGCCGGGCTCGTTATTCGCTCGAACTATTTTGATCTGCCCATGTTGATGGACTACTGGAGCGAGGCGCGGCTCAATCATCATACCGAAGCGACATCCATGCTGTACGGTGCGCGCGAATGCGCCCGCGTTGTCCTCGAAGAAGGACTGCAGGCACGATTCCAGCGTCATCGACTGGTCGGCGAGGCGTTGTGCGCCGGCTTGACCGCCATGGGCCTCGAACTTTTCGGCGATCAACAATGCAAGATGGCCAACGTCACCGGCGTGGTCATCCCGAAGGGCGTCGACGACGAGGCGGTCCGCTCCGGGTTGCTGGACCACTTCGGCATCGAGATCGGCACCTCGTTCGGCCCGCTGCGCGGCCAGATATGGCGAATCGGCACCATGGGATACGCGTGCCGCAAGGAAAACGTACTGATTTGCCTCGGTGCGCTCGAAGCGACGTTGCGTCAGTGCGGGTACAAGCCGCCGGCCGGCAAGGCGGTCGATGCGGCGCTGGATGTGTTTGGCGCTGCGGCGGGTGCTTAGACTATTGGGTGCTGTGCGGCGTTTGCGACGTTGTGAAAAACCTGCTACGCAGCGCCCTCCCAAACCAGCGGCGGCTCGTCCATCAACGCCGCTTGCTCGCGCAACATCAGCACATGCTCGTCCCAGTAGCGGCGCGAATCGAACCAGGGGAAAGCGATCTGAAACGCCGGGTCTTCCCAGCGCCGCGCCAGCCACGCGGCGTAGTGCATGATCCGCAAGGTGCGCAACGCTTCGATTAGATGCAGCTCACGGGCATCGAACAAGCGAAACTCCGTGTAGCCTGCGAGCAGTGCTTCGAGTTGCGGGGTTTGCTCTTCGCGATCTCCGGATAAAAACATCCACAAGTCCTGCACCGCGGGTCCCATGCGGCAATCGTCAAAATCGACGATATGTAACTGATCGTCGATGACCAGCACGTTGCTGGGATGAAAGTCTGCGTGCATACGAATATCGCGCACATCGCCTGCCCGCGTGTAGCACTCGGCAATCCGTTCGAACAGGTGCCCACAAAGACTCGTGTAGGCAGGCTCGATATCGGGCGGTATGAAACCGGCTTCGAGGAGAAAATCACGCGACCGCAGGCCATAGGAATCGATATCCAAGCGCGGCCGATGCTTGAACGGCTCGCGCTCGCCGCACAGGTGGATGCGCGCAATGAATCTTCCAAGCTGGCGTTGCAGCGTCTTGTCTTCGAGGTCCGGCGGGCGGCCGCCGTGACAGGGATAAACGGCGAAACGAAAGTCGCGGTAACGATGCAGCGCCTCTCCGTCATGAATCAACGGCGCGACTACCGGGATCTCCTGCGCCGCGATCTCGGCCGTGAAGGCGTGTTCCTCCACAATCGCCTCGTCAGCCCATCGACCCGGCCGATATAATTTGATGACAAGCGGCGGGCCGTCCTCCTGACCGACGCGGTAAACGCGATTCTCGTAGCTGTTCAGAGCGAGTAACCTGCCGTCACAGCGATAACCCAGGCTCTCGACGGACGCCAGAACTTCGTCCGGACCAAGGTCCTGGTAGGCAAGGCTCGTTGCGGAAAATGCCGTCAATCGTGAGTCCCGTTTGGTTCTGTGCCGCTGCAGTATATCGGCAACCGTGGGTATACTGGGATCGA
This sequence comes from Gammaproteobacteria bacterium, assembly GCA_051008635.1. Taxonomy (GTDB): domain Bacteria; phylum Pseudomonadota; class Gammaproteobacteria; order JBPCXK01; family JBPCXK01; genus JBPCXK01. Next base: position 612 of record JBPCXK010000224.1, on the reverse strand, counting down.
TCCCGCAATGACCGCCAAATCACGACAACTTGCTGAGGCCAGGGAACACCTGGGAGCCGCCGAGGCGGACTTTCTGGGTGTCGACTGCGACTACCACATCGATGAGGGCTTTGGATTGCTTGAAACCCTGGTCGACGCAGGCGCAGCCGACGCTGCGATTGCATGTAATGTGGGCGCGACGTACTTCGAACGGCTACGACGATTGCTGGTGAGTGCCTTGTCACCGACAGCGATACCGGAACCGACGCTCAAGCAGTTACTCAGACTGGCGCAGGCCCTGGAATCCACTGATTTTGCCGGAAACTCGGATATGGAGTCGCTGCGAAAGGATGTGGCGCGGCGGCTGCTCGACAAATACCTGGTGGGTTACTCGAGCGAAGAGAAGGAACGGCAGATACAACTTCTGATGGAACGCCTCGAACAAGAGCATCAAGCGCAGACAAACGAAAGCTGACGGATCGCGAGTCGCCAAATCATGAACCGGACACATCGAGCCGCACGGCAAGCACGCGCACTACTGCTCTTCGTTTGTTGTGCGCTTACTTTTCCTTCACATGCGCAAGTACCGCCGTCGTCGACCGAGAAGTCCGCCTACAGCGGTGTCTTCGCGGC
>JBPCXK010000223.1:0-3228 GCA_051008635.1 Gammaproteobacteria bacterium | reverse complement strand
AAATGGTTTTACTATTACGGTTAGGGGTGCGGTGGTTAAAGGTGTACCCAAAATAGGCACGGCGTTTATTCCATGATAAACAATGATCAAATACAGAAAGCAGTAATGGAAAAATTTCTTCGAGGTGATGGGGAGGGCATGGAACTACTTAGAGAGCAGTATGCTGATGCTGAGTTGCGAGAAATCGAGGAGAGCGGTGTTGGAATATTTTTTACCTACAACGTAACGACAAAAAAGAAGTTCAAAAATAATTTTGAATTGGGAGACGTTGGTGTCAAAGTCGACGGTTTTGAGGATGAAATAGGCGCGATCATTTTTGTTAGAGATGGTGTGTTGGAGATGCTTGAGCTTCATTCCTATAGCGATGAGTGGCCATCAATAATAGACAAAATTTGTGTTTACTATCTTAATGATAAACGCGATCTTACACTGATAAATAGTGCAGTTTAAAATCAGAAAAAAATAGGGAAGAAAAGGGGGTCAGAGTGAAATTAATTCTGATTAGCTGACCCCCACCCGTACCCAAGCCCCACTACCACAGGGCTTGTCGTTTAGCTGCCAGTTTCGGTGTTACCGGCGCTTGTCCCTCCTACAAATAGAATCGGAGCGTTGGAACTACCGAATATCACGAGCTGACTCATGCCGCTAAGCGCATGTATCGATGGTGAAGGCCACCAACCTGTGGGAAGGGGACGATAGTTCCCATCTCCGGCATTTCCGTCGGTCGGCCGTCAGGCGGATCCTTGTTCAAGCCCAAGTGAGTCCGGGCATTGTGATAGTACTCGACATATGCTCGAAGGATTCGACGTAGATGACGTTCGTTTAGAACGATGACATGATCCAAACAATCTCGACGGACGGAGCCAATTACACGCTCTACGAACGGATTCTGCCACGGCGACCGTGTTGCGATAACGGTGTCCTTTATACCCATGCTTCGGACACGCCCCCGATAGCGATCTCCGTACTTGCCGTCCCGGTCACGTAGCAGATAACGGGGCGCAGTATCGAAAGGAAAGGTCTCGATGATCTGCTGAGCAATCCAGGCACTGTTGGGATGCTCGGTGACGTTAAAGTGAACGATGTGCCGCCGCTCCTGATGCAATACTACGAGGACGTACAACACTCGAAAGGTTGCCGTTGGCACGGTGAAGAAATCCACCGCCGCAATGTCTTTTGCATGATTGTTCAAAAATGTCTGCCAACTCTGTGAGGGCGGTTTTGGCCGACGCAGCATATACTTGGAGACCGTGGCTTGAGAGATCTCGATGCCGAGCTTGAGCAGCTCGCCGTGGATTCGCGGTGCGCCCCACCCGACATTCGCTGATTGCATTCGCCGAATCAGCTTACAGACTTCTGCGTCGATGGATAGCCGACCAGGACCTCGACGTTTGCTCTTCCAGCACCAATATCGCCGAAATCCTTGCCGATGCCAGCGCACCACGGTGTCCGGTGTCACGATGTAGAGGAGCTCTCGCCAGCGTAATGAAAATCTCGACAACAATATCCAGAATAGGCGGTCCATCGTAGAGAGTCGGGGCCGCTTGATAGAGCGTTCGAGCACAGCAAGCTGCTGGCGAAGGCTGAGATTCTCTAATAGCAGAGCGTGCCGGGATTTGAGAGACGCTACTGCAGTGCCTATGAGGTGACGAAACATCCCCGTAATGTTTCAGCCATCACTGAGAAAAGTCAACGTTTTCAACCCGATCCCATTTTGGGAGGGACAAGTTGCGCCTCGGAGACAGCGGTACGGGGACCGCTATTCGGTGAGCTACAACCTGTCAGTTTATGGACAAGCCGAATAGTAGAAAAGTGTATAAAATTCGGGCCTGATGTGGGCCACAGAACACGTGCGCTTATGAGCGAAAGACTAGCCAGCATTTCTGACCACGGGGCGAAATGGTCGCGCAGAGGTTTGAATTCACAGCGGATTTTCTGATCGAGCGGAATACGGGCTGTATTTCCGAGTGAAGAAAATTCGCTATGGACTCAAAGATCAAGCCAGCGCCGTCATCGTGGTGAGATACGCGGGCTGGCTCTCACGCGTAGCGTCTATGTTTGTCTATCTATTGTGGAGTAACAAATCATGCGTCTCAAAGACAAAGTCGCCATCGTGACCGGCGCGGCTCAGGGTATCGGCCTGGGCGTGGCGGAGGAGTTCACCGCCGAGGGCGCCAAGGTCGTACTTGCCGATGTCGAGCCCGAAAAAGGCAAGGCCGCAGCTGCACAGGTCGATGACGCCATGTTCGTCCACTGTGACGTCGGTGACGCCGCGCAGGTGCAAAAACTGGTCCACGAGACGCTCGAGAAACACGGACGGCTCGATGTGTGCGTCAACAACGCCGGCATCATTCGTCCCGGCGATGTGCTGGAAATTTCCGAGGCTGACTTCGACGCCGTGCTGCGCGTGAACCTCAAGGGCGCCTTTCTCCTCAGTCAGGCGGCGGCCAGGCAGATGGTCAAGCAGGCGTCCGGCAGCATCATCAACATGTCGTCGCTCAATTCAGTCATGACCATTCCCAACCAGCTGCCCTATAACGTCTCCAAGGGCGGCATGAATCAGCTCACTCGGGTCATGGCAGTGGCACTGGCCGGCAAGGGTGTCCGCGTGAATGCGATCGGGCCCGGCAGCATCCTCACCGACATGCTGAAGACTGTGATGACCGACGACAAAGTGCGCCATCAGATCCTGTCGCGCACGCCGATGGGCCGTTGCGGCGAGGTCAGCGAAGTTGCGAAGATCGCCACTTTTCTGGCTTCGGACGATTCGTCCTACGTCACCGGCGAGATCATCTATGCGGACGGCGGGCGCGCCGGACTGAATTATGTCGTGCCCGTCACCGACTGAAGCGGTTGCAAACAGGACGACTTTGGCAGTAGCATACGCTGCCATGCAAACGCGCGCGCTATTCGATTTTACCGCTACCACCTCGGCCACGAATGACCGATGGCTGCTTATTCCCCATGCCCCGCTGTCGAGCGGCTTTGTGTGCGCTAAAAACCTGGTTAACCCGCGTACCCCGAAGACGATGATGTAGGTCCTCCACCCAACTACCGGAAGGCCTGCGCGAAACCAGCAGACGCCTTCCGAAGATCCAAAACCCCGGTCGGCATCTGCAGCCACCGGGGTTTTTTTGTGCAGGTCTTCCTTGGTCCCCGCAACCGCAACAAGGGAGCACACCGATGAATCACTCACGATACTTGTCCCCATTGACCAGCGCCCTCGGG
>JBPCXK010000222.1:0-4521 GCA_051008635.1 Gammaproteobacteria bacterium | reverse complement strand
TTCGTGTTTGCCGATGATGTCACCGTTTGTGGTGATGATATCGCCCGGTTTTGCTTTTACAAAACGCTTTAGGAATGTGCTGAAGCGCCGCTCCCCAATGAAACATAGGCCAGTGCTGTCTTTTTTGTCGTGGGTCACGAACCCCTTGGCATGGGCGATGTCTCTCACTTTGTCCTTGGTAACGCCGCCCAGGGGAAACATGGCGCGGGCGAGCTGTTCCTGATCCAGCAGGTGCAGGAAGTAGGTTTGGTCCTTGTCTGTGTCGCGGGCCTTTAGAAGCTGATGGCGCCCGTTGAGCGCGCGCCGCCGCGCGTAGTGTCCGGTGGCGATCACCTCGGCGCCGAGCCAGCGGGCATGATCGAGAAAGGCCTTGAACTTGATTTCCCGGTTGCACATCACGTCCGGATTCGGCGTGCGGCCACACTGGTACTCGGCGAGAAAATGCTCGAACACACGATCCCAGTATTCGCTCGAAAAATTCACCGTGTGCAGCTTGATCCCAATCCTGTCGCACACCGCCTGCGCGTCACGTAAGTCCTCGGCGGCCGCGCAATAACCGGCCTCGTCGTCTTCCTCCCAGTTTTTCATGAACAGACCTTCGACGCGTGCGCCTTGCTGATGTAGTAGTAAAGCCGCAACCGAGGAGTCGACGCCGCCGGACATGCCGACCATTACGCGTATGTTTTTGACCACGGACATTCGTGCTCAGAATGCGTCGACCAAAATCGACAGAGGGTGGCGGATACCGAAGAGGTAATCGTCGATACAGCGCAACACCATTGGGCTGCGGAGTTGCTTTTCCCGCCTGGCCAGCTCGTCGCGCGTCATCCACACGCTGCGTACGATGGCGCTGTCCAGCTCGTGGTTCTCGTCGTGATCCGAGACGTCGCCGCAAAACAGCACGCGCAGGAATGTTTGCTCATTGCCGGGATGCCGCCACTGGTAAATGCCCACCAGCGCATCCGGCGTGAAGCGCCAGGCCGTCTCTTCCCAGGTCTCGCGAACGACCGCATCGAGCAACCGCTCGCCGTCGTCCAGATGACCGGCCGGTTGATTGAAAACCTGCCTGCCGTCGGCGAATTCTTCCACCATCAAAAACCGGCTATCGCGTTCGGCGAGCGCCGCCACGGTGACGTGAGGCTTCCAGACCATGAGTCAAAGCTGGGGGTTGGTTCGATTGTGAAGAAACGACGTTATGATAAATCAATCCGGGTTTGCGGAAACGCAGCGCAGCGCAAGAAAACTCCGATTGTTGCTGGGTGTGAGTCGAATCTCTACTCGCGAGCCTTGTCAACAAGTGAACTTAAACGATTGATAAGAGTCGAAATTGAGCAGCGAAGCCTTGCACCATGAGGAGCCGGTATCTACTTGCGACAGACGCCGTGTTGGTGCAGTTTCCGCGACATTCGGTCTGGCCCGCATTTCTCACCACGATGACGGCGCTGGATCTTTGATTCCACAACGCATTTTCTTCTTCTCGGCAATACGACCTGTATTCCTCGTTTCAGAAAATGCGTGGTGAAATCAAATCTCTGCGCGATCATCTCGCCCCGTGGTGAGAAATGCGGGCTAGGCGGTTGGGGCCCAAGCTTTTATAATTAGCACGACCTCTTACCCCGGAATCAGCGCAAATCGACTCCGCCCTGGCGGAATCAGCGCAGTGTAGCTTAACTCAAAGCGATGGGAGAAAACTGGCGATCAGACGATGACCAGGGCCTTGCCCTTGAGCGCGCACGGCCCAAACTAAAGCGTCCGCCATTGTACAAGGTAGTGCTGATTAACGATGATTACACGCCTATGGAGTTTGTCGTGCATGTTCTGGAGACCTTTTTCCAGCTGAGCCGAGAGAAGGCCACGCGTATCATGCTGCATGTGCATACCCGCGGTAAGGGCGTTTGTGGTATTTTCTCAAGAGAGATAGCCGAAACCAAGGTGGCTCAGGTAAACGATTACTCGCGGGAACACAACCACCCGCTACTGTGTGCAATGGAAGAAGCCTGAAGAGGCTCGTAATGCTGAACAAAGAACTCGAATTCACGCTCAACATGGCCTTCAAGGCCGCGCGCGAAAAACGTCATGAGTTCATGACGGTCGAGCACCTGCTACTGGCGCTGACGGATAATCCGACAGCGGCGGGTGTGCTGCGCGCATGCGGCGTTGATCTGGAAAAACTCGGCCGTCAGCTCGGTGAGTTTATCGACGAAAACACACCGATACTGCCGCCTAACGACACGCGCGATACGCAGCCCACGCTTGGCTTTCAGCGCGTTTTGCAACGCGCGGTTTTCCACGTGCAGTCATCTGGCCGCAAGGAAGTCACCGGCGCCAACGTGCTGGTCGCAATATTCGGCGAGCAGGAGTCGCAGGCGGTTTATCTTTTGAGCGAGCACGATGTCGCGCGGCTGGATGTAGTCAACTACATTTCCCACGGCATCTCCAAGATCCCGGAAGACGCAGGCGAGGATGAAAGCGCAGCCAGCGAGCAGGAGGTCAGCGAGGAGTCGGGCAGCAAGAAGCCGCTCGAGAACTTTGCCTCGAACCTCCACGAGCTGGCACGGCTCGGGAAAATCGATCCGCTGATCGGGCGCGATCTCGAAATCGAGAGAACGGTCCAGATTCTGTGCCGGCGGCGCAAGAACAATCCGCTGCTGGTCGGCGAGGCCGGTGTTGGCAAGACCGCCATCGCCGAGGGCCTGGCGCTGAAAGTCGTCGAAGGCAATGTTCCGGAGATACTCAAGGAAAGCACCATCTACGCGCTCGATCTCGGCGCGCTGGTGGCCGGAACCAAGTATCGCGGCGATTTCGAGAAACGACTGAAGAGCGTGTTGGCGCAACTCAAGCGGCAGCCGAACACTATTTTGTTCATCGACGAGATTCACACCATCATCGGCGCCGGTTCGGCATCGGGCGGCGTGATGGACGCGTCCAATCTACTCAAGCCTATGCTCGCGTCGGGTGAGCTCAAATGCATCGGCTCGACGACCTATCAGGAATTTCGAGGCGTGTTCGAAAAGGATCGCGCGCTCGCGCGGCGTTTCCAGAAAATCGATATCACCGAACCGACCGTCGACGAGACCTATCAGATCCTCAAGGGGCTGAAAGAGCGCTTCGAGGAGCACCACGAGGTCAAGTACACCGATAAGGCGCTACATGCGGCCAGCGAGTTGTCGCATAAATTCATCAACGACCGTCACTTGCCCGATAAGGCCATAGACGTGATCGACGAGGCCGGCGCGCACCTGCGACTGCAGCCGGCGGAGTCGCGCAAGAAGACCATTTCTGCGCGTGATGTGGAGAACATCATTGCCAAGATGGCCCGCATACCACCAAAGAGCGTGTCAACCTCTGATGTCGATATGCTGCGCAACCTCGAGAAGAACCTGAAAATGGTCGTGTTTGGGCAGGACGAGGCCATCGAAAACCTCGCCGCAGCCATCAAGATGTCGCGTTCCGGCCTGGGAGACGAAGAAAAACCGATCGGCTCATTCCTGTTTTCCGGGCCCACGGGTGTTGGCAAGACGGAGGTGACGCGGCAGCTCGCCATGGTCATGGGCATTGAGCTGGTGCGCTTCGACATGTCGGAGTACATGGAACGGCACACGGTTTCGCGTCTCATCGGCGCGCCGCCGGGTTATGTCGGGTTCGATCAGGGTGGCCTGTTGACCGACGCGATCTTGAAATCGCCGCATGCCGTATTGCTGCTGGACGAGGTCGAGAAGGCGCACCCCGATGTGTTCAACCTGCTGCTGCAGGTGATGGATCACGGCACGCTCACTGACACCAACGGCCGCAAGGTTGATTTCCGTAACGTGGTGCTGGTGATGACCACCAACGCCGGCGCCGAGGAGATGAGCCGTGCCAGCGTAGGCTTCACCCAGCAGGACCACAGCAGCGACGGCATGGAGATTATCAAACGCACTTTCACGCCGGAGTTCAGGAATCGGCTGGACGCGATCATCCAGTTCAAGTCGCTCGATGCACGCACGATCGCCAACGTGGTCGACAAATTCATCGTCCAACTCGAGGCTCAGCTCGAGACCAAGAAGGTCATGTTGATCGTGGACGATTCAGCGCGCGTGTGGCTGGCTGAGCACGGCTACGATCCCAAGATGGGCGCGCGGCCGATGGATCGTGTGATCCAGGAAAACATCAAAAAACCGCTCGCCGAACAGATCCTGTTCGGCAGCCTGGCCAAGGGCGGGGAAGTGCGCGTCAGGAGCGAAGAGGGCGAGCTGGTGCTCGACTTTGCTGAGGAGGCGGTGCACTGACCACCGTGTGGAGCGCGGAACCTCTATCTGCCCCGGTACGTGATGCGCCCCTTGCTCAAATCGTAGGGCGTCAGCTGTACGGTGACCTTGTCGCCGGTGAGAATGCGGATATAGTGCTTCCGCATTCGTCCGGAAATGTGAGCGGTGACGACGTGGCCATTTTCAAGCTCCACGCGAAACATCGTGTTAGGCAGGGTTTCGACTACCGTGCCCTCCATTTCAATATGATCTTCTTTTGCCATGAACCTCTGGT
>JBPCXK010000221.1:0-9663 GCA_051008635.1 Gammaproteobacteria bacterium | reverse complement strand
GCCCGCATTTCTCACCACGATGACGGCGCTGGCTTGATCTTTGAATCCACAACGCATTTTCTTCACTCGGAAATACAGCCCGTATTCCGCTCGATCAGTAGTGCCTTGTGAATTCAAATCTCGGCGCGATCATCTCGCCCCGTGGTGAGAAATGCGGGCCAGCCCATCGGTACCATTGGCGCAATACGCTGACGCTATTGCGTTCTACGAACCGGGAGAGTCCAGACGTCGTAGCAGGGTTTTGGCGCTATCATTGACCAGTATGCCGTCTCGCGAACTCAATTCGATCCAGGCCCTGTCCTGTACAGTGCAACGCAACTGCGATATCTCGGATGCGCAGTTCGCCGGTGACTACACCTTGTGCACCTATCTCCTGAAAATGAAGGAGTACTATCGTTGGAGCAACGGCCTCGGTTTCGACGTGACACCGAAGCGCGAAGACGTCGGCGACTGGGTCGAGAAGCGCGAACAGCTCTGGGATACGCTCGAACGCGGATCGTACACGCCTGTCGTCATCGATGGAGACGACTACGATGCCTTCGACAACGACGGCATCAATGAGGCCCTCAACGAACGCGCGCTGGTTTACAGCGCCGGAACAGGGCGGCTCGGGAAGCCGCACTTTTTTCTCGGCAAGCTGCTGAACGTCGAACAGTTGGAAGGCTACCGCCTGCTCGTGTCCGGCGAGGAGTATGCGCGCGACCTCACCGCGCCGCCGGCGATGGCGCGAGGCCGGCTTATCTTCGTGCGTCGTGACGCTTTGCGTCGTTTGTTGTGGGAAAGCGTCGAAGAGTCGTCATGGTTCAAGCGCGAGGGCGCGCTGCACCGCGCCATGCGCTGCTACAACTTCACGGACAACCCGCGCGCAGCGCTCGAGCGCATGACGGAGAACGAGCTCGAGTCCGTGATAATGCATGAGATCGGCGAGGTCGTGGCCGGCGATCTGCTCGGTGACGGGTGGCACGCGATGTTGTCGACCGTGTCGAACACGCGAGCGGAGATTGTCGTGCGCGCCGTGCGCGATCATCTAGCCGATTGTCTTTCATCGTTGCCCGCGTTGCTGACGGCGGAGAACATCCCTTCGCTACATTTCTACTTTGCGAATCTGGGCGCGATGCGGCGCGAGATTTTCCCCGCGCTGTATGACGCGTATCAACGCTGGACCGAAACGCGCAACTTGCAGGCACTCAAACGCGCGGTGCGACAGGGAAAGGACCATTGGTTGGCGGTCGGGGCGCGCATTGTGGAGTTTCATGCCACGTACGGCGATGATTGTCCGCCGCGCATCGAATCTTACGTGGCCGGCAAGCATCTGTAGCGGCCGGGAGTTATCTCAAGGCCGCCGTTGTTCAAAGATGTGATTTCCAAATGGCTCACGAAATCAATCGGTTGCGGGGATAGCCGCGGTGATGGATATGGGGCGGCGTATCCATGCTCGCTGGTCTCCTCCGGAAAGCTAAGTCAGCGCCAACAGCCTCCTTCGGGGGTAGCCACCCCTTCGTTTGGTGATATATTCAGACCTGTGAATGTGTGTGGCCGCCGGTCTCGGCCGGGCCGCCGAGGCTAATCTCACGCCGAAGAGCTCCGGAACGTAACAGTGAACGAACTCACCAACGTACACCTAGTGGCATCGTTCGGCTTCGCCCTCGCCGCCGTCTTTGGCTTCGTGGCAAACAAGACCAGCTTCTGCGTCATGGGCGCGATCAGCGATGTGCTCCACATGGGCTCGCGGGGCAGGCTCGGCGCATGGTTTCTGGCGATCGGCATTGCCATTGTCGGGGCGCAGGGCCTGCAGCTCTCGGGCTATGTCGACCTGAATCAATCGCTTTACTTGAATCCCAGCTTTGGCTGGCTCGGCAATGCGCTGGGCGGATTCATGTTCGGCGTCGGCATGACGCTGGCCGGGGGCTGTGGGCAACGGAATCTTGTTCGCCTTGGTGGCGGCAACCTCAAGGCGTTCGTGGTCTTGACGGTACTCGGGCTGAGCGCTTACATGACCGTGCGCGGCGTGCTTGCGCTGATCCGGGTCAATGTTGTTTCTCGCACCAGTATCGATCTGAGCGAGGGCGGTCTGCAGGACCAGAGTCTGGTGTCCGCGGTCGTCGGGCTGACCGGGTTTCAAAACGCGGAGCTCGTGCGCATCGTTCTCGCCGCTTTGCTTGGGCTGGGCTTCATCGTCTACGCATTGCGTCAGCCCGGGCTTAGAGAGAGCTTCGACAATCTGCTGGCCGGCATCACGGTCGGCGCCCTGGTGATCGCGGCCTGGTTTGTCACCGGATATGTCGGTCAGGACGACTTCGATCCGGTGCCGGTCGAGGGCCTGACGTTCGTTGCCCCGACCGGCAACGCGATCAACTACCTGATGACATTCACCGGCGCGACCATCAATTTCGGGATAGCTGTCGTGGCCGGCATGTTTCTCGGGTCGTTGGTCTATGCGGCACTCACCGGCAATTTTCGCATCGAGACATTCAGCAATCGTGCCGATATGATGAACCATCTCGTTGGTGCCGCGCTCATGGGCTTCGGTGGCGTACTGGCGCTTGGCTGTACGATAGGCCAGGGCGTCACGGGCATGTCGACGCTGGCCATGGGTTCGGCCATAGCAATGGTCTCGATCATCTTCGGCAGCGCCCTGACCATGAAGATTCAGTATCACATGCTGGACGAAAGGGGTTTCTTCAGCGCTCTCGTGCTGGCGCTTGCGGAGCTGTTCGCGCTGAAGGGCAACGCAACTCAGGATTCGGCGTAGTGAAACTTTGCCGACGCGAGTTCGTTCGGCTCATGGCCATCGCGGGCGCCGCCGGCATGTTGCCAAAGTCCGCGTTCGCGGCGAAGAAAACCCCGGCCGATCTTTACGAGACACCGAATTTCGGCGCCGTGCGCGTGCTGCACTTCACGGACTGTCACGCGCAGCTCCTGCCCAGTTATTTTCGCGAACCCAACGTCAACTGCGGCGTAGGCGACGCGTTCGGCAAGGCTCCGCACGTCGTCGGAGAGCGACTGCTGCGGCGCTTCGGCATCGAGCCGGGCGGCATCGAGGCCCACGCCTATACCTATCTCGACTTCGCGCAGGCGGCGGAGAAATACGGCAAGGTCGGCGGGTTCGCATACCTGAGCACGCTGATCAGGCGATTGCGCGAAGGTTACGGGGCAGACAAGACCCTGCTGCTGGACGGTGGGGATACCTGGCAGGGCTCCGGGAGCGCGTACTGGACACGCGGCAAAGACATGCTCGGCGCCGGCAATTTGCTCGGCGTCGACGTCATGACGGGGCATTGGGAGTTTACGTATCGGGACACGGAGGTGCTGGAAAACATCGAAGAATTCACCGGCGAGTTTGTCGCACAAAACATCAGGGTCAAAGAGGATGCGTTGTTCAATGGCGCCACCGCGTTCGACGAGGACAGCGGGCACGCGCTGCGGCCGTACACGATAAAAGAGGCCGGCGCTAAGCGTCTGGCGGTAATCGGCCAGGCGTTTCCGTACACGCCGATCGCGAACCCTCAACGTTTTATTCCGGACTGGACTTTCGGCATCAGGGACGAAGAGTTGCAATCGCTGGTGGATCACATTCGCGAACAGGACAAACCCGATGCCGTTATCGTGTTGTCGCACAACGGCATGGACGTGGACCTGAAGATGGCCTCTATCGTGCGGGGGGTGGACGCCATTGTGGGCGGGCATACGCACGACGGTGTGCCGGCGCCGATCATCGTCGACAACGCCGGCGGCAAGACCATCGTCACGAACGCCGGCTCCAACGGCAAGTTTCTGGGCGTCCTGGACCTCGATCTGGGCGCGGGCAGGGTGCGCGATTTCAGATACCGCCTGTTGCCTGTGTTTGCGAGCCTGCTAGAACCCGACCCCGGGATGGCGGCCTACATCGACGAGGTGCGCGCGCCGCACAAGGCACGGCTGAGCGAGGAACTGGCCGTGGCCGATACGTTGCTTTACCGCAGGGGCAATTTCAACGGCACCTTCGATCAGATCATCTGTGACGCCCAACGTGTGGTGGGTGACGCGCAAATTTCGCTCTCACCAGGTTTCCGCTGGGGAACCACAGTACTGCCCGGGCAGACTATCACTATGGAAAACGTGCTGGATCAGACCGCTATAACCTACCCGGAGACCTACGTCCGCGAAATGTCGGGCGCCGATCTGAAGCTGATTCTGGAAGACGTGTGCGACAACCTTTTCAATGTCGATCCCTACTATCAGCAGGGCGGTGACATGGTGCGGATGGGTGGCATGGACTATGTCTGTGATCCCACAGCGAAGATCGGTGAGCGCATCTCCGCCATGACGCTCGACGACGGCAAGCCCGTTGAGCCCGGCAAGCGTTACAAGGTCGCCGGTTGGGCGACCGTAGGTTCGAAATCGCCGGGTCCTCCGATCTGGGAGGTCGTCGCCGAGTATCTGCGCGATGAGAAGGTCGCCAGGATCGCCAAACTGAATACGCCGAAGCTGGTTAACGTGGCGGATAATCCTGGTGTCGCAGACTACGATGTCTGACGGGGCAGCGCAGCGCCTGCTTGCAGGTGGCTATAGTTAAGCGAAATCGTATATGATATTTCCGGTTGGCGTTTGTAAAGAGAGGAGCGATCAGCGCATGCTGATACTGAGAAAGGCGCTGTCGGCCGTGGTCGGGTTCGGCGTCCTGACGCCCATCGCGATTGCGGGCTCGGCCGTCGAGGAAGGCAAGAAGATCGCCACCGATCGCAGGAAAGGCAATTGCATGGCCTGCCATGTGGTCGGCGATGCCAGCCTGCCGGGCTGGGATGCGACCCAGGCCAATCGAACACGCTGATGCCGCCGTTCGGCCGGCACGAGATATTAACTGACGAAGAGATAGACAAGATCGTGGAGTACGTCTACACCTTGTAGATCTGGAGGCCAGGTAGAGCTCGAGCTCCCAGGAGGAACGCATATGAGCATAAAACGTAGAACGTTTCTGCACGCTGCGCTTGCTGCTGCAGCCGCGGGTATGGCAACGGTGGCGGGTCTGCTGAGTCCGCGCGCGTTATGGGCGACGAGGCCCACCGATGTATTCGAGACCGAGTCGTTCGATGATGTGCTCGAGGCGCTCGGCGGCGAGCCGGCGGAGTCGGGCGAAATCAAGATCAGGGCGCCTGACATCGCGGAGAACGGCGCGGTCGTGCCTGTCACTGTGCAGACCACGCTGGACAAAGTGGAGGCCATAAGCATCGTGGTGGAGAACAACCCCAACCCGTTGGCGGCCTCGTTTGATCTCACTGGCGGTGCGGGCGGGATGGTGTCGACACGCATCAAGATGGCTGAGACCTCGCCGGTGGTCGCGGTGGTCAAAGCCGACGGCAAGCTCTACAGCGCGGCCAGGGAAGTGAAGGTCACGATTGGTGGCTGCGGCGGTTGAATCGCGGAGGATAGAGAGATGGCAAAGATCAAGATACGCGCAAAGGCGAGCGGCGACGGGGCTATCGTCAAGTGTTTGATGAGTCACCCGATGGAGACCGGGCTGCGCAAGGACAAGAAGACCGGCGAGAAGATTCCGGCGCACTACATCAGCGACGTGAGCTGCGAGCACCAGGGCCAGGTGGTGATGACGGCCTACCTGGGGCCGGGAGTATCGAAGAACCCGTACATGGCGTTCGAGGTCAAGGGCGCCAGGAAGGGCGACAAGGTCAAGATCTCCTGGGTGGACAACAAGGGCGAGAGCGCCTCGCTGGAGGCGGAGATCGGCTAGCCCCATACGTATTTCGGCAGGGCTGAGAACACAGCGGGTACGCGTCGCGGCCCGTGACGGCGGGGATTTGATGCGCAAATTGATGCTCATCGCATTGGCTGCGGGTCTCGCAAGCAGTACCGAAATCTGGAGTACTTTCACACCTACATGAGCAATGTCGCAAACGCCTGGTTCGTAGGTTGGGCTTCGCTGCGCTCAGCCCAACCTACGCCTGCTCCTACCATTGCCTCCACCTTTTGTGTCTTTCTTGTGATCCTCGGCAGGCCGTAGTCTACTCAGCTCCGGCACGTTTGCGCGCCTGTCTGCCTGATCTTGCGGATTCACGGGGCGCAGTAAAGTTTGTAGAGCAGCTCGATGACCTGACCGGCCTCGTCGCTCGATATGCTGTAGTAGATAGACTTCCCGTTGCGGCGCGTCGTGACCAGCCCCTCCCCGCGCAGCCGCGATAACTGTTGCGACAGCGATGGTTGTCTGATCCGTAGAATTTCCTGAAGCTCGCTCACGTTCATCTCACCGGAACTGGCAAGGTGGCACAGGATCAACAGCCGATCCTCGTTCGCCAAAGCACGCAGCAGCGTGGAGGCTTGGCTCGCGGCCTCGGTCATTTCCGCCAAGTCGTGTTTCCTGTCAGCCACCGTGTTTGTCGTCCACGAGTTTCACAAAGGCGGGCGTCCGACAGCCTTATCACAACAAAGCCGAGCTGCCGGTAGTCGGCTAGCCCGCATATCTCACCACGGGGCGAGATGATCGCGTAGAGATTTGGTTTCACCAGGCATTTTCTGAAACGAGGAATACAGGTCGTATTTCCGAGAAGAAGAAATGCGTTGTGGAATCAAAGATCAAGCCAGCGCCGTCATCGTGGTGAGAAATGCGGGCTAGCGAAGCGTATTGCGCCGCACGACCGCCGCATTATCAAGGCACCTCGATTGCGGGCCGTTATCGTAGAGATTATACACATTCAGATTCTATAAACTATACGGCCGGAACCGTTTAACCGCCTGGCCCTTTTATCCTGAGAGCCCAATAACAACATGTCATCACAGACAGCCGGCAAACAGCGTTGGTTGCTGTTGTACGGCGGCACCGTTTTTCTCACCTCGGCAGTGCTGCTCGCCTCGAATTTACCGCAAACAGCAATGCGCGCAGGCCGGGACCCAATGATACGATAGGATCGCTACGAACACTTTGTGAGGCAGCGTTACGCTCCAGCAGATGCCACAGGAATTCACAAAAGCTGCCACGACGAATCAACTCGCACCCGGCGACATGTTATGCATCAAGATAGACGGACGGCATATTCTCATTGCGAACGTGGACGGCGAGTACTACGCGACGGATGATACCTGCACGCACGAGGATGCATCGCTGGCGACCGGCGCGCTGCGCGGCGAGTGGGTCAAATGTCCGCTGCACGGCAGCCGCTTCAACGTGCGCACCGGTGAAGTGCAGGAAGAACCTGCCGACGCGCCGTTGAAGTGCTACCCGGTGCGCGTCGAAGGCAATGCCATCCTCGTCGGTATCGACCCTCTGAAACCACGAAACTCCCACGGCGGATCCGGCAATTTGTTTCCGGATGGGCACTAGCTTGGCTAAGGATACAGGCAGCGCCAACGATACCGGTGTCTTCATGCGCTCGGTGCTGCAGCGTATTGCCACCGGACCGGAGCTGAGCAAGGACATAACGCTGGAAGAAGCCAGGCAAGGCATGAGTCTGGTTCTCGACGGTAAAGTGCATCCCGTGCAGGCGGCTCTCTTTCTTATTGCCTTGCGCATGAAGCGCGAAACCGACGAGGAGAATAAGGGCATTCTGGAGGCGGTTCGCGACGCGACGGTGCGCACTCAGGCGGCTGTCGACGAGGTGGTCGACATCGCCGATCCATACGACGGCTGCAATCGCACTTTGCCAGCCGCGCCGTTCCTGCCCGCCGTGCTCTCGGCCTGCGGTGTCGCCACGGTTTCTCATGGCGTCGAATCTATGGGACCGAAGTACGGCGTGACGCATCGTCAGGTGTTGCGCGCCGCCGGCGCTGAGGTAAATTCTATGCCGGAGCAGGCCGCCCAGCGCATCGGCAACAAAGAGACCGGTTGGAGCTACATCGATCAAAGCCGGTTTTGTCCCAAACTGCATGACCTGGCGGAGTTGCGAACCCTGATTGTTAAACGCCCCGCGATTGCCACAGTCGAGGTCATGGCCGGGCCGGTTTGCGGGCGCAGGAAGACGCATCTCATCACAGGATATGTGCACAAACCGTACCCGCGTATCTACGCCATGCTTGCGCGTCATGCCGGATTCGACTCGGCGTTGCTGGTGCGAGGCACCGAAGGCGGCGTGATTCCGTCGCTGCGTCAGACGGGCAAGTTTTTTTTCTATCGTGATAGGGGCGACAACAGCGAGGAGCAGTCGATCGAAGTGAGCCCCACGGACCTCGGAATCGAACAGGAACTTCGCGCCGTGCCGCTTCCCGAAGACTTACCGCCAGCGGCCCACACACCGGACCGAACCGGGATGAAGGGTGACGTGGCAACCGCCGCACAAGCCGCTGCACAGGCAGGCCTGGAGGCGCTTGACGGCAAGCCCGGCCCCACACGCGACGCGCTCACCTATGGTGCTGCTGCCTGTCTCTGGCACCTGGGCAGGTCGGAGTCGATGGCTGCCGCGGCGCAGTCAGTACGCGCGGTGATCGATTCCGGCAGTGCCCTGGCTCACTTCAGATCCGCCCCTTGACGGGCCTCCCGTGACCGCAGCCGACAGAGATCATCTACCGTGGTTCGGCCGAGGCCTGCCGGTGCATGTGGTGGAGAAACAGCACGGGATGCGCGGCCTGGAGTCGGGCCCGCAAAGCAATTGTCTCGGCATCGGGTGTGGCGCCTGCGCGCGAGCGAGCACGGATCAACGCGCACACCAGGCGGAATGTTTCGGCGGCAGTCGACGCAACTTCGGACGTTTCGTACGCCGGATCGGGAGAATATGCCGCCAGCATGCACCACGCCGGAAAGTCCTCCGGTTCCAGCGGCGGTACGAGGTCGCAAAACGCCCGCCAGTGACGACGCAGAACCGGGTCAGGCAGCTCGGTGCCATCCATGGCCGCCTGTGCCTGCTCCGGAAAGTGCCAGAAGACATCAAACCAGGCGGCGCGTGCGGTTCGACGGTTGCCGAGACGGTGCAATGCCACCGCCGCGCGCAGCCGAAGCTCCGGCTGCTGTCTCCAGGCGGGTTCCTGCTCGACGCTTTGCAGAGCACGGTCCCAGGCCAGCGCCCGAGCGAATGCGTGGCTCGAGTGCAGGCAGGGATGGGCAGGATCGAACGGTCGCCCCTCCATTGCTTCGGCGAGCGCATGCCATAGCGGCACCAGGAACTCGCGAAATCGCGCCCCGAGATGCTTGCTTGCCAGCGGTTCAATCGTGCGCTGGAGCAGATCGCTGGCTGCGTCCGGGTCTTGAAGCCCGGAATCGAAGTGGCGCTGTGCGTCACGGAGTCTGTGGAATCCCTGTTGCCGAGCCGGGTCGACACCACGCGCGGCTGACTCTTTGAGAAGCGTGTCTGCCTCATCGAACCGTCGCGCGAGAATCGCATCTATCAGATCGCCAATGAGCACCGACACGGCGGAGTTGGTAAACAAATCGAGCTGGGGTTCGGATTTCGACGGCACGAAGCGTACGCTCAGCAGGGCATCAACCTCACTGTCGCTCGAGAGCTTGTCGCGGCCGGGTGTTTGACTTTCGACCCCGATCGGTGCGTAAGGCTCGACGACCAGGCCGCGGGTGTGCGCGTATGCCTGCGCTTCCGTGAGCAGGCGCCTCACCGCGGTGAGCGGCTCGTCGATCCCGCCGTCGAGCGTATCGACCTGCCCAAGGCGCCAGGCCTCGAGATGCGCATGGCGCAGGCTGCCGGCCAGGCTCAGCAGTTCGATCGGCGTGTAGATGCCTTGTTCCAACAA
>JBPCXK010000220.1:0-4485 GCA_051008635.1 Gammaproteobacteria bacterium | reverse complement strand
GGATGCGCTTGGCTGATTGCGCGCAATCACGCCCGCTCGATAACTTGACCGCCATGCGGCTATGGCAACCTTTCCTCGCCGCCGAGTGTCTGTAAGCATTGATTAAGCTGTTGGGGATGTGGTATATCGATAAGCCTTGCACCCTCTCGTCGGGCTTGCCGGGTGCAGCGGCGACAGCCGTAGCCCACCAGCACCAGAAAACTGATCCTTGCGCGAGCCCCCGGGCAAGTCACCGGTGCCCATTGCCAGGTTTCCACGCCGCTGTAGCCAGCGGCAGGCCCTGCCCGTCGTTGAGCAGGCGCCCAACACCGGCTCATGTGGAGCCGGTGTCGTTCCGTTCGAAAGCATCTGCAAAGCCAACCCCACACCGTGTGGGGACGGATGCGGTCGCGGCTCAAGCCGCCTCCTGGCTTGGGAGTCTCGCGCGGTAAGGCGCGGTGCCGACTCCGGTTTAACCCGTCCCCGGTACTGATCTGCCGGGTGACCATCTGTTGAGAAAGGAGCCACGGAATGGCCCTCGAACTCGAACCAGTCAGAGAAATCCTGGCACGCTGCTACGGCGACATGCCTCCGGCTGATTTTGACGCTTTGGTGCAGAGCGCGTTCGAGAGCGTGCCCGAGCGCGAAGGTAAACTCGTCGTAGTCAGCTATCACGGACCACATTGGCAAGATGTTGCGAAGGAATTGGCGGCATTGCAGCAACTGGGCATGCTGCCCATGTTGGTACTGAGAGACGACGTATCGTGCACAGAAGACTCGGTGCTTGCAAATCGCTGCGGCCAGCTCGCGGAGCGGTTGCAGCGAATCGGCGCCAGCGCCGAAGCGCTGGTAGCCTCCGGGGCACGGCCTGTCGTGCTTGCCAGACAACTGTGTGGCTTCGCGTTCACCACCGGCGTTGGTGGCCACGCACTGGTGGCGTCGTGTCGCGCCGGGGATATCCCGGTAGTTCCGGCCCTTGGCCTAGATCGGCATAACCTACTGCGCGTGGATCCAGATTGGGTGGCGTATAAAATCGCAACAGACGAAACTGTCGTCTCTGCGCTGGGCGGTCCCATGATTGTATTTGTCGGATCGGCTGTCGCGCGCGAGGATGGCTCCCGCATCGACGTTTTGACGCCACTGGCGTTGAGGATTCTGCTGAGCAACGGGCAGATTCCGGAAATGCTGGTTGACACGGCCAACAAGGCTTACACCGCCGCACTCAACGGCGCTGAGGTGCACATCATCCCCGATGGCGGTCTGTTCCGTGAGTTTTACTCACAAGACGGCATCGGCACCACCATCAGCGCTGAACCCCGGTGACCATAAAGGCCGGCGGCCGGAGGTGACTATGGGAATCTTGACGCAAATCGTTAGATGGGCACTGTTCATCGTGGTCATCATGGGCCTGTTGGGCGGCTTCGTCTGGCGGTTCCGAGTGATGTTCAAGGCGTGGTTGTCATGCGCCGGGCAGGACGAATAATCGGGAAGGGGGCCGGCCATCCGACCGTCCCCCTTCCCGCCATCACGCGTCATCCTCCTGCCGGCGTCTGATTCGAGGCTAAACCCGCTCGATCACCATCGCAATCCCCTGCCCGACACCGATACACATCGCGCACAAGGCATAGCGGCCGCGGCCACGTTGTAACTGGTACATCGCAGTCGTCACCAGCCGCGCGCCGCTCATGCCGAGCGGATGCCCGAGCGCAATGGCGCCGCCGTTGGGGTTCACATGCTCGGCGTCGTCCGGCAAGGCCAGCTCGCGGGTTACCGCGAGCACCTGCGCGGCGAAGGCTTCATTGATTTCGATCACGTCCATCTGGTCGAGGCTCAAGCCGGTCTTCGCCAGAACCTTGCGCGCCGCCGGCGCGGGCCCGAAACCCATGATCCGCGGGGCGACCCCCGCGGTCGCTGTCGCGAGCACGCGGGCTTTTGGTGCGAGACTGTGCCGCTCTGCCGCCTGTTCGGAAGCTACCAACAATGCGCAGGCCCCGTCGTTTACGCCGGAGGCGTTACCCGCCGTGACCGTGCCGCCTTTGCGGAACGGTGTCTTCAGTTTCGCCAGCGCTTCCAGATTGGTGCCGGGGCGGGGATGTTCGTCGGCGCTCACCTCCAACGACTCGCCGCGGCGTTGCGGCGCGTCGACCGACACGATCTCCTCGCCAAGGCGCCCTTCGTTGCGCGCGGCCGCCGCACGCTGCTGACTGCGCAGCGCAAATGCGTCCTGATCCTCACGCGAGATCCTGAAATCTTCAGCCACGTTCTCGGCGGTTTCCGGCATCGAGTCGACGCCGTATTGCTGGCGCATCAACGGATTCACGAAACGCCAACCGATGGTCGTGTCGAATATCTCTGCGTTACGGTCGAACGCGGTCTCGGATTTGGGCATGACCAGCGGCGCGCGCGACATCGATTCCACGCCGCCCGCGGTCATCAACTCGGCCTCACCTGTCTTGATAGCGCGTGCGCAAGTACTGACGGCTTCCATGCCGGAACCGCACAGGCGGTTGACCGTGCAGCCCGGGACTGCCTGCGGCAGACCCGCGAGCAGCAGCGACATGCGCGCCACGTTGCGATTGTCCTCGCCCGCTTGATTCGCGCAGCCATAGATCACGTCATCGACCGCCGCCCACTCGACGGTCGGGTTCCGCTCCATCAGCGCGCGCAGTGCGATCGCGCCGAGATCATCCGTGCGAATCGTTGCCAGCGCGCCACCGTAGCGGCCGATCGGCGTGCGGATGGCGTCACATATGAAGGCGGTTTTCATCACAGTCCTTCGAATCCAATTCCAGTCGCGACTTTACGGCGCAGCAGCGGTGATGCGCGATAACGGTCCTGCCCGTAGACTGCGGCCAGATTATCGATCGCGTTCAGCACGCTGGACAGGCCAATGCGTTGCGCCCAGGCGAGCGGGCCCAGCGGATAATTGACGCCGGTTTGCATGGCGGTGTCCACATCGCTCGCGCTGCAAACCTGCTGATCGACTGCGTGTGCTGCTTCGTTGGCAAGCATGCACACCGCGCGCATGACGAGCAAGCCGGGTATGTCGTCGACGATGGATACGTGCTTTCCGAGCGCCTGAAACAAGCCGGCAGTGGCGATCAGGGATTCGGTACTGGCCTGATCCGCCTTTGAGATCGCGATGCGCTTGGCTTCGCCGTAGTCGAGCGCGAGATCGAACAGCACCAGCTCGTTGATGCGTTCATCGGCAGCGTGCCGGGTTGCCGAACGCCCGTCCGTGAGTGCAATAGCGGTGTTCCCGAGGCGCAGTCGTCCGGGACCGGCTTCGGCATCCACACGGATCCCGGCGTTTTCGATGAGCTCTGCCAATCCCTGGGCACAGCCCAGGTTACCGCATACGCTTACCGACGCAGGAGGCGCCGCCGAGGCGGTGTTCTTCGGCTCCGGCCGCTCTGGTTTGTCGCCGTACTCATAGAATCCCCGCCCGCTTTTGCGGCCGAAGCGGCCGGCGTCGACCAGTTCCTGTTGCAACAACGACGGACGGTAACGTGGATCGTCGAAAAACGCCTTGTAAACGCCGCTCGTGACCGCGAAATTGACATCGATGCCGATCAGATCCATCAACTCGAAAGGACCCATGCGAAATCCACCGCTTTCGCGGAACACGGCATCGATAGTCGCGACATCCGCGGCGCCTTCTTCCAACGCACGCAGCGCTTCGCCGTAGAACGGCCGGGCGATGCGATTGACGATGAAGCCCGGCGTGGAGCGTGCGTGCACGGCCTGCTTGCCCCAGCGCTCGGCGGTGGCGAAGATCACCTTGGCCACGTTGGGGTGCGTAGCGAGCCCGGACACCACTTCGACCAGCTTCATCACCGGCGCGGGGTTGAAGAAGTGGATGCCCGCGAGATTCTCGGGGCGAGCGAGCGCTGCACCGATCGCCGTTACGGACAGCGACGATGTGTTGGTCGCGAACAGTGTGTCGGGTGCGCACAGCGACTCGAACTCGCGCAGCACCTTGCGCTTGAGCGTGAGGTCTTCGCTGACGGCTTCGATGATGAGTTTTGCCGGCGCCAGCTCTTCGCGCTGATTAACCGCCTGGATGTGGGCGAGCAATGCATCACGTTCGCCCGCATCCATCCTGGCGCTTTCGACCCGCCGGGTGAGCGCGCCGGTGATGCGTTGTTTGGCCAGCACCGCAGCCCCGGGTGCCGCGTCATACAGGAAAACCCGGTGTCCGGCCGCGGCGGCGACTTGCGCGATGCCCGCGCCCATGGTTCCCGCGCCGATCACGCCGATAGCCGCCGTGCTGGCCAGTGCTGTCATAGTCGGTTACCGCTCACATCCCGTGTTGACCGCTGCTGTGGCCGGTCTTGATGGGCACGATTGCGGTGATCATGTCGAAACCTTGTCGTCGAATTGATGTATTTTAATGCCTTAGCCCGCATATCTCACCACGGGGCGAGATGATCGCGCCGAGATTTGATTTCACAAGGCATTTTCTGAAGGAGCGGAATACAGGTCGTATTTCCGAGAAGAAGAAAA
>JBPCXK010000219.1:0-8472 GCA_051008635.1 Gammaproteobacteria bacterium | reverse complement strand
ACGGAGCACGGCTGGCTGGTGCTATACCATGGCGTACGCGTGACCGCATCGGGCTCAATCTATCGACTCGGTGTCGCCCTGCTCCATCGTGACGAACCAACCATCATTCTGGTCCGCGGAAATGAGTGGGTATTTGGACCTGAATCCGACTGCGAGCGCAGCGGAGATGTCCCCGACGTGGTGTTCCCCTGTGGCTGGTTGCTCGAAGACGATGGTGTAACGATCAGACTCTATTATGGCGCTGCCGATACTTCGATATGCGCCGCCACGGTGCGTCTTGACGAGTTGATTCCCTATCTCTACAGGCACTGTGTTTGCGGCAATGTCCACTCACCGGGAGATCATTGTCCAGTGGCGAACAAGATACCTGTCGACAATCCGTATCACGGTTAGCGCCCATGCCGACCACCGAGCCTCGAACAGCAATGGAAGCAAACCCGCCAGCGCTATTCCCGGTAACCGCCAACGCGCCTCCGCGACGAACGAGAACACATGCTGCACGAGCGGCTTCAGCCACGATAGCCGAGGCGCCAAACGTTCGTATCGCGGCCGGGCAAACGATGTGGCGCATGTCTTGCGTGCCCTGCGCCATTCGCCGTCCGCCGAAATCTCCGCGCGAGGACCGCGGCTAGCCATGGCAGACCGCCGGAACCAAACTGCCAACTTGCGGTTGGCCATGTTGAGTCCGATCTCATGGCGCACACCACCGCACCATTACGGGCCATGGGAGTACGTGGTGAGTCTCCTTACCGAGGAACTCGTGCGAATGGGTGTCGACATAACTTTGTTCGCCACCGGTGATTCACAAACGGCGGGTAATTTGCAATGGATCAGCGAGTTGCCGTATTCACAGGCCCATGATATCGATCCGAAGGTATGGGAGTGTCTTCACATCGCCAAGCTCTTTGAGCAGGCAGATGAGTTTGATCTGATCCACAACCAGTTTGATTTTCTGCCGCTTTCTTATTCCAGGCTCGTCTCCACACCGCTAGTGACGACGATTCACGGTTTTTCTTCAGCAGCCATCCTGCCCGTGTATGAACGGTACGGTGATCGCTCCTGCTACGTGGCGATCAGCGAGGCAGACAAACATCCACGGCTCAACTATGCGGCGACGATACATCACGGTATCGATACTTCGTGCTTTCCTTTCCAACCGAACGCCGGTGACTATCTACTCTTCTTCGGGCGAATTCATCACGACAAAGGCGTGCGCGAAGCGATAGAAGTCGCCCGCAGGACCGGCATCAAGCTCGTGATCGCTGGCATTGTTCATGACGAACACTACTACGACGCAGAGGTCAGACCCTTTGTAGACGGCAAGACCGTTGAGTACATCGGGCCTGTCACGGCCGAGAACAAGGCGGATGTGCTCGGCGGTGCGCTGGCGCTGCTGCATCTGATCAACTTCGATGAGCCGTTCGGGCTGAGTCTCGTCGAGGCGATGGCCTGCGGCACGCCGGTCGTCGCTTTTTGCCGCGGCTCGATTCCGGAGATCATCAGAGACGGACAGACCGGCTTCGTCACAAGCGACGTGGACGGGGCCGTCGATGCAGTGGCCCAGCTAACGTCGATAAGCAGACGCGCTTGCCGTGACCACGTACAGACGCATTTCACCGCCGAGCGCATGGCGCGGGACTATCTGCACGTCTACAACAGCGTCCTCGCGCGCCGGGAGAATTATCGCCCCTGGGGACACTACGACAACCTCAGCGAGGCGGGCGATCACAAAGTGAAGACGATTGTGGTTGATCCCGGCAAGCAACTGAGCCTGCAGAAACACGCACATCGGGCGGAGCACTGGATCGTCGTTCGAGGCTCGGCGCTCGCTACCGTGAACGATAGACCAGTTCCGCTGTCCGTGGGCCAGTCCATAGACATTCCCAGGGGCTCCGTCCATCGTATGGCTAATCCCGGAGATGAGCCGTTGGTGTTTGTCGAGGTGCAGACCGGCGACTACTTTGGTGAAGACGATATCGTCCGGCTCGAGGACGATTTTGGCAGAGTCGATGCCGGATAGATGATCGATCCGATCGTTAAACGCTACGCGGGCAATCCGATTCTCACGAAAGAAGATGTGCCCTACCCCGTAGAAACGGTCCACAACGCCGCCGTCACAAAGTTCCGCGATCGCTACATCATGCTGTTTCGCTCGCACCTCGCCACTGGACGCTCCCTGATCGGGATTGCTGAAAGTGATGATGGTTTCGACTTCGAAGTGCGCCCGGAGCCGTTCATGACACCATCGAACGCAGCTGAGGGAGGCGCGTATGACGAGTACTCGGTCGAAGACCCGCGCATCTGTCACCTCGACGACGAGTACCTGATCACCTACAGCGCGTACTCACGTTACGGTGTCCGTATCGGTCTGGCAAAGACTAGAGACTTCCAATCAGTCGAGCACGTTTCATTCATCAGCGCGCCAGATATGCGCAACGTCGTTATCTTCCCTGCCAAGTTCAACGATCGTTACATAAGGCTGGATCGTCCTCATGCTGAGAACAACCCCTGGTCGATCTGGCTGTCGTATTCGCCTGATCTGGTTCACTGGGGCGACTCGAAACTAGTCATACGACCGCTGACGTATCATTGGGACGAGTCGAAAGTTGGCCCGGGCGCAACGCCGATTTGGACACAGCAAGGCTGGCTGAACATCTTTCATGGCGTGTTCCCCACTATGGACGGTAGCGTTTACCGCCTTGGTGTGGCGTTACATGCACTCGATGATCCGTCCACGGTTCTCGGCGTAGCGGATAGCTGGATATTGTCCCCCGAGGAACCCTGGGAGCTGACAGGCTATGTGCACAACGTTGTTTTTACCTGCGGCGCAATTGCAGAGGACGATGGCACGATAAAAATCTACTGGGGAGGAGCAGACACAGTAATGTGTGTCGGGGAGGCCGGAGCCGCGGCGCTGGTTGATCTTTGTCTCACGAATAGCCGAGCAGCCGTGTAGCACTGACGGCTTTGTCTCGCATTCGGCTGAAGTTCTTCATCGGATGAGGGCTATTACCGAAGGCGCATCGGCCGACCTGTTCCCAGAGCTCCGTCGGCCCGGGCCTTGAGATAACCGTAGAGATCGAGGACATGCGGCTTCACATTAGGGTCGTTCTCCCACGCCGGCATGATCAGTTCTCCCCGCTGATGCTTTAGCACCTGCTCGACAAAGGCCTCGCGCAGCGCCGTAGTGTCGTCCGCGGCTGCGTCACCCATCTGCATTGTGATGCGATAGCGCGTTAACACCTTGGTCGCGAAATCACGGTCACTCATGCCAGCCACACCCTCCACCAGACTGGGGGCCACGCTCGTGCCGGTCGCATCGACACCATGGCAGCCGTAACATACCGAGTGATAGACGCGCCAACCAATGTAGGTACGTTCGTCAACCTTCCCGGCTACCACACGATAAGGCTCCGAAGCCGTTTCGTTCTCCGCCCCCCAAGCGCCAGTTATGGCGAGATGCATGCACAGACAGGCCACGACGACTCGTGCTGTGCGGCGCCTGGCGTTTACTCTCATCCTACATCCCATACGTCCACCCCATCTTGATCAGCTAGTCGCACTATGCGCAGCTGGTGGCAGCGCCATCTTGATCGATGTCAAGTTTCGAGTCGGACACGACCCCACTACGATCATCGCTTGATCAAGATCAAACTGTTGTCCGGTCTCATGGGCAATCCTGTTTTCAGGCTTTTGTCGGAGAATACTCATCGTGAAGAATGTATGGATCATGGCTGCAGATAGCGCCCGCGCGCGGTTTTTCGTCTCGCCTTCCCCCCGCAGCCCATTGCAGGAAATAGAAACGCTCATGAATCCCGAGGCACGTATGCACGAACAAGCATTGATCAGTGATTCTCCCGGCCGCTCGTTTGATAGCGCTGGACAGGGTCGACATGCGCTCGAAAAGAAAGTCGAACCCAAGCGCCAATTGCTCCAAGGCTTCGCCAAGCGAATCGCCCAGCGATTAGAGCAGGCACGTCGCAGTGGGCAGTTTGAAGCGCTGGTGATCATCGCTGCACCCGACGTCCTTGGCTCCTTGCGCAAACATCTGCGGGACACAACCTCCAGAGTGATTACGCTCGAGCTCGACAAGAATGTCACGCAGATGCACGCTGAAGAAATACGACAGCGTTTGCCAGAACTCCTACCCACTCATACGGCATAAGAGCTCATTCATATCAGTCTAAACTCAACAGATGAAAGATACGGTCCCAAGATGACAACCCAAGTGACGACAGAACAAATTGAACGCCTGAAAGCCTCTTTATTGGAGCGTAAGGACGCCCTGGTAAGCCGGCAACACGCCGAGCAGGAACGCGACCCGCCTGTGGGTGAAGTGCACGATCAAAAGGACGACGCCTTCCGCCAGTCAGTTACGGAGAAAAACGCAGAACTAACTATCCGACTCGAGACCGAGCTGCAGGAGATTGAAGGCGCGCTGCAGCGTATTCACGATCAAACTTATGGCGTTTGTATCGATTGCGGCAAGGAGATTGCCTTTCAAAGGTTGCTTGCCTACCCACAGGCCAGAAGGTGTATCGACTGCAAGCGTCGGTACGAAGCGGTGTCCACGTCACCCGCGGCGTTTGGATCTGACTGATGCGTATTGCCGCATGACGCGTGACGCCGGTGTGCTGATCAGCACCAACAGCGACGCTCATGGGCCGCAGGGCTTAGCGAATCAGTGACGTCGGTCCTTTTCAAACGACCGCTCTCTGGGAATGACGCCAGTCAGTTCCCGTAACTGCTCCGCGAGCAGGTCGACGATATCGTCCAGCGTAATTATCCCTACCAATGTGCCTTCTTCATCGACAACCGGCATGCGACGAAAGCCTTTATAACGCATGAGCTTGATCGTATCGGCCACCTCGTCCTTTTCTTCCGCAACCTCGATCTCGTCACTCATAACGTCGCCCACCGACACAGCGTCAAGATCGACACCCTGCGCCAACAAACCGACGACAACGTCGCGATCGGTCAGGACCCCGACCGGGGCTTGGCCGTGGTTTCTCGCTTCCACAACCACAACATCCCCCACATGTTCATCGCGCATAAGACAAATGGCCTCGCGAATCGAGCTTTCCTTTCCAGCAGTAACAACTCTGCGATTACAGATTTTGCCTACCACCATGACTCTTCTCCTGTATCTGGACGGATAACCTTAAGCGATGGTCGGTCATTCCGACTTGACCACAGTCAATGTTCCAAGCCGTCTGTTCGTGTCTATGCAGAGCCGGGCAACAAAACATGTCGCAAGCGATTTGTCGAAAACTTGCAGGCCGGTAAGCCAAGCGCAATTCTCACCTCCCGACTCAGCCCACCTTGATATCGACTCTTTGTGCCTCGGGGCGTTTGGGCTTGGGTATGGTCAACTCCAGGATCCCGTCCCGGTAGGTTGCAGAGATGTTCTTGCCATCGACGGACTCGCTCAACTGCAGACTGCGAACATACTGTCCCGCCCGGCGCTCGTGTCGAACCCAGCGACCGCCTGCTTTCTCCTGGCGCGGGACATCGGCGTTGACGGCGAGCGTCCCGTCGCTAAAAGAAACGTGGATGCCTTCCTTTTTAGCGCCGGGAATGTCCATCATCACGCTGTAGGCTTCATCATTCTCGTAAATGTCCACAGGTGGAGCAAGGGATTCCGCCTCATGTTCGACGGTGGGGTGCGCGGGACCGAAGAATTGGTCGAAAGGGCTTCGATGCTGCTCGGGGTAAAGAAATACGGAGCCGAACGGCGAGGTGATGCGTTGTGCCATGTGAATCTCTCCTTGAAGAATACTCGAAATGCTGGAGCTACAAGCCTACGGGGCGGCGCATTGAGGATATTGACCCTGATCAATGTTTAACGACTCGGCGGCTCCGTCACTGATACGTGCTGCTTCCGAAATCGGCCTAACGCAGACTAACCAACGCTCAGTGCTGAACACCTGACAAAGTTGCTGTACGCCACAACTGTCTATTCGGAGATGTACCTACGGACTTTCGGCAATTGCGGATTGTCTACGAGGCAGTTATTTGTAAACCTGCGGTTTTGTCGGGAAGCAAAAGAACATGAACGCGAGGCATGACGCACTTAAGCGCGGCGTGGGGTTTTGGGCGCTGCAAGGTCCCGGCTGGGTTTTGGTGTGCTACCTCATATATGCGCAAGGCATCCCGGTTTTCGACTACGCGCTTGGTGTGCGTATGGGCACGCAAGAATCCGCAGCTGCAATCACGCAGGTGGGCACCGCGTTCTGGTACGGATTCGCTTTCGGCGATCTCGTCACGTACATCCCCATTCTTGCCGCCGGTCTATTCGGGCATTGGCTGGGCCACATTTGGTCCCGTGTGGTGCTCGGTGCTGCGCTCGGAATCACGGTGTACTGGCCCGTTGTCTCGCTCGCGGCCGTCGTTGCCGCGCGTGGGGCGGAGGGTTGGCATCTTCCGAACGAAACTGCCTACTGGATTGTTCTGCCGATGATTGCCCTGTGGGGCGCCTTTGGACTGTGGCGGGTCGCGCGTTGAAGTGCCGCCACATCGTCCCGTCAAAGCCATTTTCCGTTGTTAGCAGCGGTTCCGGCGGTGTGTTGCTTTATGTGCGTGCAGGGTATGGCGATTAAGAGGCGATGCGCAGCTGTAGTCGCCAGCCTGTTGCTGTCCACTTCCTGCACCTACCTGAAACACGCCTCGATTCAGGCCGACTATGCGCGCTTACAAAAAGTCGAGCCCTCCCAGCGCAATTTGAAACACATGATCGAGCGGCAGAACTTCGCGGTGATTGGTCAAACCGAAGACGCAAATGACCTCTATCGAGGAGACAAAGACACCAAAGCTGTCGCTGCCTTCTCCAGTCGCTTTAGCGCCAACGAACTGGTCGATGTCATGCATGACATAGGGGTGGGCACCCACTTTGGCCTCGGCCTCCCCTCGGGCGATTACGACATTCTGGTTTTTTCAGACCGCAATCAAAACAGCTTTTATGAAGGTGACGAAGTGATTGGTAAAAGCCAATTGTCGCTGTCCAAACAGAGATACCCGTCGATGGTCGTAGGCCGACACGTCATTGAGCTCAGCGAATCTTCTACGATCGACTGGCACCCGAAGATCGAGGTGAAGAGGACCGATGTCAGCCAGCAATCGCTCGTCTTCCCGGCCGGTACGCTAAGAGATCTAAGCGATCCGATTTTTTCCAGCGCAATGTCAACTCTGGGTCTTTACGATCCCGCCGCCTTCTTCGAACGGGTGCCGACCACGTTTCACGCGCTGGAAGAGGATCTCAGCTACAAGATACCAGTGATCTTCGTCCACGGTATCGGTGGCAGTGCACGTAAGTTTGAAGTACTGGTACAGCAGCTCGACCGCTCGCGCTTCAAACCCTGGTTTTTTCACTACCCGTCCGGCGGCGATCTCAACCAGATGGCTGAACTTTTCCACGCCATCTTTCTGTCAGGCGACAATGTCTCCACCACCGAGTTTATTCCGATAGCCGTAGTCGCGCACAGCATGGGTGGCCTGGTGGTAAGAGAGGCGCTGAATTTGTTGGACCTGGATAGCTCCGAGTTGCCAGTTATCGAATTTATCAGTTTGGCCACGCCGTTCGGCGGCCACCCAGCGGCGCGTTTCAGCGACGACACCAACATGATGATCCTGCCCTCCTGGCGCGACGTGAATCCGGACAACGAGTTTATCCATCAGTTATACCGCAAGCCGCTGCCCGACCATGTCAGGCATCACCTTTTTTACGCCTTCAACGATGAGGGTATCATCAAGTTCGGCGAGAACAGCGACGGCGTCGCGCCGTTGTCGAGTCAGCTACACCCGCAGGCACAACGGCAGTCCAGCCGTCAGCTCGGCCTCAACGCGACCCACACCAGCATACTCACCGATCCGACGGCGACTGCAGCGGTGGTAGATATTTTGTCAAAGATGAAGACCGGCTACCCGGAAAGGCATATGAGTTATTTTCTGCAGGGCGGTTATGAAGTAGATGTAGGCAGCGTCTACAGCGAACGCGATCAACATTTCCTGCGCCACTACGGTCGCTACATCGAAGCCTTGGCGAAGGGTGAAATTGAACCGCTCAGCCCCTGGCAGGAGGAGCTGTTGCCGATGCTGCGCGGGCAGACCCCGCCCAAGTTTGAAACCGCCAGGGTATGGCTGAAGTTTATCGAAAACAATTCAGACTATGCCCAAAATTCGCCCTACCCACGTCGCCGCTAGTCTTTTCGTTCTGAACGGCTGCCTTGGATTGATCGAGATCAACGCGTCACTGGGCGAATTGTAGGCATATGAAGGCAGCTAGCCCGCATTTCTCACCACGATGACGAGCCCTCGCTTGATCTTTGCTTCCACAACGCATTTTCTTCAGTCGGAAATACGACCTGTATTCCGCTCCTTCATAAAATGCCTTGTGAAATCAAATCTCTGCGCGATCATCTCGCCCCTTGGTGAGATATGCGGGCTAGCCCGCATTTCTCACCACCCTTCACCCCC
>JBPCXK010000218.1:0-6556 GCA_051008635.1 Gammaproteobacteria bacterium | reverse complement strand
GTGGCTCATCTCGGGAATGCATTTGCGGGACGCAAAAGATGCGAGCGAAGCAACCAGCCAAGCGCGCATTCTTTCAGGAGCCCAAAGCTGCGGTCAGGCAATCTCCTACCAGGCCGTGGTGCGCCCCACAACGATTTTGTCCTCTACATCCGACGTAGCGACTACATGATGCTTGAAGCATTTCAAGACTCCTCCTCAAAAGCGGTGCTTACCACTCCCCGGTAACGCCGCTTTTTTTTATCTGCGATCCGCCTCCCCTAGCCCGCATTTCTCACCACGATGACGAGCCCTCGCGTGATCTTTGATTCCACAACGCATTTTCTGCAGTCGGAAATACGACCTGTATTCCGCTCCTTCAGAAAATGCCTTGTGAAATCAAATCTCGGCGCGATCATCTCGCCCCGTGGTGAGATATGCGGGCTAGCAATTCCCGCAATTCCGCATCGAGCACATAGTCCGGGTAGGCGCGCATGAACGCCTCGAGCTGCGTGCGCGCAGCAATCAGCTCACCCTGCGCAATGAGTTTTCTGATCTGTTCTATCCACCGTCCGGCCGGCAGTCGCGAAAACTCCCGGTTGCCGGTGACCGCAGATGAGGATTCGGGCGCCACCGTGGCTGGGGCGGAACGGCCTGGTTCCTGTAGCTGTTCCATGTCGGCGGCCTCACCGGCGAGCGGGGCGGGAGCTGCTCCATCGGCCGGCTCAAGCCGCTGGTGCGGTGCCGTGTGTTGCCACGCCGGCGGGGCGGGGGCGAAATCTGGCTCCGGGCTGGCCGCGCCTGCGCCCGGCGCAGACTCCTGCGCGCGTATCTCGCCTACCGGCTCGGTCTGGATTTGCTCCGCAGGCGATTTTGCGCGTCGCTCTTCCGGTTCGGGCGCGAACTCCGTGGACGTTTCGTCCCTGATTTCCAACGATCGTTTCGTCTGTGTCGGGCGCGCTGGCGCCGAGGGCGGCGGGGTTGACCGTTGCAGCCCCGCATCTTCTGCTTGCCCGGCCTGTACAGGCTGACCGGCGCGTTCCATCTCCCGTTTCGTGGTTTCGGGCGCGGGCGCCGAGAACGGGTCCTCCTTGACGTCCAGCGATCGTCCTGCCTTCACCGAGGCCGGCGGGTCCGCTTGCACCGGCGCCGTCGGCTTTTCTACCGGCACACCGGTTTCCTGCTGACGCTGCGCGTCCAGGATCACCGCCAGCCCGATGACCAGCACGGCCGCCATCGACAGTGGTACCTTCCAGCCTCCCGAGAAAGGGCTACCCGCGCGTGGCTTCGCTATGGTCTGCCGCGCCTCGATCAGAATGCGCGAGTCGACTGCCGGGGGCGACGGCTCACGCGCGGCGCGCGCGTAAAGCCGGCCGAGTTCATCCGTGGGTTGTTTGTCCGGGCTAGGCATCAGGTGTCAGCACCGTGCGCAGTTTGTTAACTGCATAGCGTAGCCTGCTCTTGGCCGCTTCCAGCGGCACGCCGCTCACTTCCGCCGCCTGATGCAGATCAAGACCCGCCTCCTCACGCAACAAGAAGGCCTCGCGCTGAGCGAGAGGCAAATCGTCGAGAGCCTCGAGCAGCCGTTTCGCGAGCTGATGAAACGCGAACTCGTTGTCCGGCAGCGCAATGCCGCCCGTCGGTGGCACTTCGCCTTGAGATTCGCTTGCCTCGAATTCCAGCACCATGGCTGGTTTCTGCTTGCGGTAGTAGTCGATGAGACGGTTATGCGCCATACGATAAAGCCAGGTCGTGAAACGCGCCTTGATTTCGTAGCGGTCGCGCGAGCGTATCAAACCCATCCACACGTCCTGCATCAGCTCTTCGGCAGTTGACGGGTTGCCGCATTGACGCAACAGATAGCGGTACACACTATCCTTGTGCCGTGCGTAGAGGATTTCAAAGGCGTCCGCATCCCCATCACGATACCGTTGCATAAGGACTTCGTCTGTCGCCAGGGCATCCATCAGGCCGCCAGACTAAACGTTGCCTGAACGCAAAGGCAAGACACTGCTTGTTGGTATAAACGAAGCTGTTTGCAGTACGGGTCAGGCCTTGTCCGGGTATCGTCCATCCGACGGGCGGTCGATAGACTCGTGATATGATCTTGTGGTTGCGCCAAGGGTTCCAGAAGCAAGGTCGCGACGGTAGGGATCGACGGAACTCTAAGCTTATCCGACAGGCGGTTGTTTAATCGCAACGTTGCCAGCCTTACGCGCTGATTTCCTATTGTAAAATCGTCCGACAATCTGGTGCGACTACCAGAAATTTGCTCATGGAAGTGATCAATAACAACGGCCGGGGACACCATGCGGATTAAGACGTGAAAGAAACCTGTTTGGCACAGCGCATGGACGCGATCGAGCCATTTCACGTGATGGAACTACTGGCCCGAGCGCGTGCCCTGGAAGCACAGGGGCACGATGTTGTGCATATGGAAATCGGCGAACCCGACTTTGCGACCGCCGCTCCGATTGTTGAAGCGGGGCGGCTGGCGCTGCGCGACGGCCGCACCAAATACACCACCGCCGCCGGTCTGCCGGAGTTACGCGAGGCAATTGCCCGATACTACGCGGATCACTACCGGGTCGACGTGCCAGTCGAGCGGATTCTGATCACGCCGGGCGCATCAGGGGCGCTGCAACTTGCTCTAGGCGTTGTGGTCAATCCGGGCGATGAGATTCTGATGGCCGACCCGGGCTATCCGTGCAATCGCCATATGATCAGGATGTTTGGGGGTGAGGCGGCGTTGGTGCC
The DNA here is from genome assembly GCA_051008635.1 of Gammaproteobacteria bacterium. Taxonomy (GTDB): domain Bacteria; phylum Pseudomonadota; class Gammaproteobacteria; order JBPCXK01; family JBPCXK01; genus JBPCXK01. The sequence goes on along the minus strand of JBPCXK010000218.1, from coordinate 3,823 downwards.
GGTGGGCGCGAACACCGCATATCAGTTGACGCCCGATCTTGCCCGTGAGCAGTGGTCCGAGCGCACGATTGGCATCATGGCAGCCAGCCCATCCAATCCCACGGGCACGGTGATTCCGGAATCCGGCCTGCGCGGCCTGGCCGAGCTGTGCCGCGAGCGCGGCGGGGTGTTCATCGTCGATGAGATCTACCACGGGCTCACATACCGCGAGCCCCTGACCAGCGCCACGGCCATTGGTGAAGATATCTTCGTCATCAATAGTTTCTCCAAGTATTTCGGCATGACTGGCTGGCGCCTGGGCTGGCTCATTGCGCCGGAACCCTACGTACGCGCGTTGGACAAGCTCGCCCAAAACATTTTTCTGGCCGCCTCGACGCCTGCGCAGTATGCCGCGCTCGCGGCTTTCGAACCGGGCACGCTGGAGATCCTGGAAGACCGGCGGGCAGTGTTCGGTGAACGGCGCGATTTTTTGCTGCCGGCGCTGCGTGAAATCGGTTTTGATGTGCCGGTTGAGCCGGACGGCGCGTTTTATATCTATGCCGGCAGCGCTCGCTTCGATGACGACAGTCTTGCGTTCGCCACGCGTGTCCTGGATCAGGCTCATGTTGCGTTGACGCCGGGAATTGACTTCGGCGACCACCGTGCCGCGCAGCACGTGCGTCTCGCGTACACGAACTCGCTCGACAAGCTCAGACGCGGCGTAGACAGAATCGCCGCAATGGCCGCCTGAGTCGCCGGCATGAAACCACCACAACGCAAGCACTTTCTATCGTGGTTCTTGAGCCTGCGGTGGAAGGCGCTGATTCTCACCAGCCTGGTCCTCGTTACGATTACCGCTTCATACTCGGCGTTCAATCACCGCGAGCTCACGCGCCAGTTCGAGCTCGAACGCGAGGGCATACACAAGCTCCAGCGTCAGGAGGTCGAGGGCCTGATCGAGCAATCCCTGCAAACCCTCGAGCAGGCCGCTGTGCTCATCCCCAAGCTTGCCGGCATGCGGTCGACCTTGCTCGCGAGCAATCAGGACCAGCTCAAGCGCATCTTCAATCACCACTGGGAAGACCTCCAGACAACCCTGGGGCTGCACTTTGCGCGCTTTTACGATCCCGACAACCGGCTGTTGGCGAGCTGGAGCCGCGAGGGCCTGAAACAGCCAGACCGTAACCGCATACCGCGCTGGGTGCGCGAAGCCAACAAAAGCCGCAAACCGCTGCTGGCGCTGCACTGCGGTCAAGATTGTCTGCGGTTCGCGGCAGTGCCGTTGGTGGTGGAGAAGAACTACTTCGGCGTGTTGCTGCTCGGCAGCTCCATGGCGGACATCGTGCAGGACTTCAAACAGATTTCCGGCGCGCAGGTCGGGCTACTGATAACCGACGCCGACGAGCAGGACGCCGACCAGCAGGACCGGCAGCGGCAGATGTTGTCCGGCTGGGCGGTGAAGGTGACCGCGCTGACCGCGCCCGAAGAAGATATCAAGCTGCTACGAGCGATCTCCGATTTACACCCCGGTCTTGAAGAGCTGGAGGCGGGCTTTCATATCAGGCTCGACCAACGGGTCTACGAGGTCAACACGATTCCGCTCAAGGGCAGCACCGTATCGGCCAAAGGATTCATTGTTGTCATTACGGACATCACCCGCTCGCTGCGGGAGATCGCCAAATCCACGCGGCAAAATCTCATTGCCGGTGTGTCGGGCATCTTCCTCGCTGAAGCCCTGTTGCTTGCCTTGCTATGGACGCCAATGACCCATTTGCGCCGTACGGCGGACACCCTGCCGTTGCTCGCGCAAGGCGCGTTTCAGCAAGTACGCAATTCGCTGTCAGGAGCCCGACGCCGCCACATGGTCAGGGACGAGGTGGATATCCTCGATCAAACTGCGATCGGACTTTCGAATCAGCTCGAGGAGTTGCAGCGTCAGGTTTCCGACAACACCGAAGCGCTCGCGACGCGAATGCGAGAGCTCACCACCGAGCGTGACTTTGTGCGCAGTCTGCTCGATACCGCGCAGGTCATCGTGCTCACGCAAAGTCGCGAAGGCAAAATCCTGCTTGTCAACCGTTACGGGCAAGCGCTCAGTGGCTATTCGCAAACCGAGCTCGTCAATCAGGACTTCGAGGAATTCATCGAGATGGAATCCGTGGACCGCGACGTCACGGGCCAACTCATTGAAGTCGGTAAGGGAAAACGGGACCTGTTTCGGCATGAATCGCGGCTGTCCTGCAAGGACGGTACCGTGCGTGAAATCGCCTGGCTGCATTCGCGTCTGCGCGCCAAGTCGACCCAGAGCGCGGTCGTGCTGTCGATTGGGCTGGATATAACAGAGCGCAAGCAGGCGGAAGTCCGGTTGTCGTGGCTCGCCGATCACGATCCACTCAGCGGCTTGATCAACCGGCGCCGTTTCCAGCAGGAGCTGCAGCGCGCGCTGGCAGCCGCCAAGCGCCACAATCAGGAAGGGGCGCTGCTGTTTTTCGATCTCGACCACTTCAAGTTCGTCAACGACGCGAGTGGTCACCACGCGGGCGACGTGTTGCTCAAGGTCATAGCGCACACGTTGACCAAAATTGTGCGCGACACCGATACCGTGGCGCGGCTCGGCGGCGATGAGTTCGGCGTGATGATGGAGCGCAGCGACGAGGCCGGCGCTATCGAGGCGGCCAAGAAGATCATTCGCCATCTCGGCGCCATCAACTTTCCCTACAAGGGGCGTTCTCACAAGATATCCGCCAGCGTTGGCATCGCGCTTTTTCCCGCCCACGGTGCGGAAATCAACGACTTGCTGGCGGTTGCCGATCTGGCCATGTATCAGGCCAAGGAAGCCGGGCGCGGAACCTGGCATATCTTTGCACCCGACGACCTCGGCCGCGAACGCTTGCACGCGCATGTGTTCTGGAAGGAGCAGGTCGAGGCCGCGCTAGCTGAGGACCGCTTCGTCATTCACTATCAACCGATCCTCGATCTGCGCACGGGGGCGGTCGGCCACTACGAAGCGCTGCTGCGTATGATCGACAGGTCTGGCACGTTGATTCTGCCGGAAGATTTCATCAGCTCCTGCGAACACACCGGGCTGATTCACGCGATCGACCACATGGTCCTCGAGAAGGCCATCACCGATGCGCGGATCATGATAAACCACGGGCTCAACTGCAGTTTGTCCATCAACCTGTCGGCCATGGCCTTCGAGGACCCGGAGCTATTGACCGTGCTGCGCCGCAGTCTGAGAAGACATGATGTTAAGCCGGGTCAGCTGATCTTCGAGATCACGGAGACTGCCGCGGTCGCGGACTTCGCGGCGGCGCGCGGCTTGATGAAGTCGCTGCGTGATCTCGGTTGCAGCTTCTCGCTGGACGACTTCGGTGTGGGCTTTGCTTCGTTTTATTCGCTCAAGCAGCTCCCTGTGGACTACGTCAAGATCGACGGTTCGTTCATCCACAACCTGTCCAGGAGCCGCGACGACCAGATATTCGTCAAGGCCATGAGTGAGGTCGCGCGCGGATTCGGCAAGAAGTCGATTGCGGAATACGTCGGCAGCGAAGCGGCCAAGAAGATTCTGCGGGAGTACGGTGTCGACTACGCGCAGGGCTTTCATCTTGGCAAACCGGTGCCGCTGGAGTTATTGCTGGACAAACCGATAACCGACGTCTACTCGGTCGCGCAGTTTTAGCTGGCGGTTTCTCGTTGTTGCACGACAGTCGCGATGTGGGCTCACGCTGAGAGCCCGCTACCCCGCCCGCAACCGCTCCACCCACATCGCCGTCGCCCCCGTGACGCCGGCCGGCACCATCACGAAGTTCAGCCCGGGGATGATCGTCAGCAACATCACCGC